>JAYUZK010000169.1:0-32385 GCA_043751835.1 Gemmatimonadota bacterium
GCCGTCACGTCGCTCAGCAGATTGGGCAGCCCGATCCGGAGTCCCAGCTGGTAGAAATAGACGTCGCAGCTGGCGGCGATCGCATCCGTCAGGTCGAGCGACCCGTGGCCGGATTTCTTCCAGCAGTGGAAGACCCGGTTCCCGAATCGGAATCCGCCGGTGCAGGCCTGCGGCATGTGGCTCGAGAAATCGACGATCCCCCGTTTGAGCGCCACGGCGGCGGTCACCAGCTTGAAGGGTGATCCTGGTGGGAAACTCCCTGACACCGCCCGGTCGAACAGGGGCTTGGCCGAGCCGGTCGTCAACTCGGCGTACCGGGCCGAGGATACGCCGGTGATGAATTCGTTCGGGTCGTAGGTCGGCGCGGAATACAGCGCCAGCAGCTGGCCGTCCGGCGTCATGGCGACCATCGCCCCCGTCATGTCCGGGCGCTCGGCCGTCCACAAGCTGTCGATGTAGGTCTGGAGATCGAGATCGATGGTGGTCCTGATCCGTTCGCCGGGCACCGGCTTGAGCACCGGTTGCTGACTCCCGTCCCGGACCATCCGCCCGCGCGCATCTACTTCGATGAAGCTCTCGCCCTCAAGGCCTCTCACCACCGAGTCGTACTTCGCCTCGAGGCCATCCTTGCCGACCAGGGACCCCGAGCGCGCCCCCGGGAACCGCTTCCGTTCGAGTTCGTCGGCGGAGACTTCGCTCACGTATCCAACGAGATGGGCCACGGCCTTTCCGGCCCGGTAGTACCGCCGGGGTTCCGTCCGGATCACAAGCCCCGGGAGGAGATACCGGTGCTCCTCGAGCGTCGCCACGGTTTCGATACTGGCGTTCGGATAGACGAGGGCCGGCTGGAAGGGTGCCGTCTCGTAGCGGCGGACGACTTGCGACTCCAGATCCTCGGCGGATGGCACCAGGGCGGTGATTCGGCGGAGCACGGCGCGGAGGGAATCCTTGGACCCCGCCAGCAGTTTGACCGTGAAGCCGGAGGCGTTCTCCGCGATGGCCTTCCCGTCCCGGTCGAAGATGATCCCCCGGGGCGACGCGAGCGTCAGCTTCCGAAGCCGGTTGTTGTCCGACCTGCGGCGATAGTCCTCGTTCGAGAGGATCTGGGCCCGAAAGAAAGCCCCAGCCACGAGCAGGAACACACCGGCCAGCACCCAGGTGGCGATGGTCGCCCGCTCCCGGACCCGAAACGGCGTGAAGGCAATGCTCATTCGTCGAGCCTGATGGCGAGCCAATTGCGGAACAGCATCACCACGATGACGCCGGCGAGCGCGGTGGTTACGGACTGGATCGGGGCCCAGACGAGCAACGTCCCAGCCAACTCGGCCGGGGAGGCGCCGCTTGCCAACAGCACCAGCAGCGTTCGGACCCAGGTTGCGGCCGCGAACAGGCCGGCGTTGACGAGAAGGTTGTCGGGGAAGAACACCGCCCGTCCCCAAGCCGCCAGGTAACCAACCACGGTATGCGCCAGGGCGCCGGACCCGAACCGAGCCGGGGTGAGCACATCACTGGCGAGCCCAGTCACGAAGCCGACCACCGCGCCGATCCCCGGACGGCTTCGCATCGCCACGATCAGCATCGCGAGCAGCAGAAGATCGGGCGCGATCCGGTTCTCGATCCATGGGCGGACGTAGAAGTGTCCCGCCACGAGAAGCGCGATGACGACCCCCACCCGGCTCCGGCGATCGCGGCGGGATATCGTCATCGAACCGGCTCTCTCCGCCCCGGGGCCACCGGCCTGAATTCACGCGCCAGATACACCAGCACATGGGAGACGAGACCCGGGTTGGCCAGCGGACTCACGTGATAGACCCGCTCCCACCCCATCTCTTCCCGCCGGATGCCGCGAACCCGCCCAATCGGAATCCCTTTCGGATAGACGCCGGTCAGACCGGACGTCATCACCAGGGTGCCGACCGCCACCGTGTCTCGATACGGCACGCCGCGAAGCTCCAGGAATGCGTTGCTCGCCGAGGTGTTGATGGCGGGCGCCACTATGCCGAGGACACTGCCGTTCTCGGTCACCGCGCTCGCCGCGAAATCCGGGTGAGCCCAGGTCATCGCCACCGAGGAGAACGGTTCGGCGCTCACCACGAGGCCCATCAGCCCATCCGGCGAGACGACCGGATTGCCGACCTGGACGCCGTCCCGGGTCCCGGCGCTCAGCAACAGGGTCCGGCCGTCGGTCGCCGCCGTCTGATGGAGGACCTCGGCGGCCAGCGTCGGGAAGATTACCCGCTGCTTGAGCGCCAGGAGACCGCGAAGCTGGGTGTTTTCGGTTCGGAGCGCGGTGAGCGACTGAGCGGCAAGCGCGGCGGAATCGCGGGAGGCGGCAATGGCCTTGAGCTGGAGCCGGCTGGTCCGCTGGACCTCGGCGTTCTGCTGCAGCCACACCATCGGCGCCAGCGCCGTGGCCCGGACGCTTGCGGCGAAACCCAGTGCCCACCTTGACGGCAACAGCAGGGCGGCGAAGGAGAGAACCAGACAAACGACGAGCAGCAGGGTGTCGCTCCTGGAGAGCGACCGGCCCAGACCCGAACTCATGTCACCTCGTCAACACGTTGCGATACTTGTCGTATTCATCGAGGATCCTGCCGGTGCCCCGGACCACGCAGGTCAGCGGGTCTTCGTCCACGTGAATCGGAAGACCGGTTTCCTGGGACAGCAGGAGGTCGAGTCCGCGGATCAACGCGCCGCCCCCGGTCATCACGATCCCGCGATCGACGATGTCGCTGGCGAGTTCGGGTGGGGTGATCTCGAGGGCTCGCCGGACCGCATCGACGATCTGCTGAATCGGTTCCTGGACCGCTTCCCTCACTTCGGTCGAGTGGACCCGAACCGTCTTCGGGATACCCGACACCAGGTCGCGGCCCTTCACTTCCATTTCCCGCTCTTCACCGGTGGGGTAGGCCGAGCCAATTTTGATCTTGATCGCCTCGGCGGTCGGCTCGCCGACCAGCAGGTTGTAGTTCTTTCGCATGAACTGGACGATCGCCTGATCGAGCTCGTCGCCACCGGTCCGGATCGAGGTGTCGCACACGATACCGGACAGCGCGATCACCGCGATCTCGGTGGTGCCACCCCCGATGTCGATGACCATGTTGCCGGTAGGCGTCTCCACCGGCAGCCCCACCCCGATGGCCGCAGCCATCGGCTCGGCGACCATCCACACTTCCTTGGCGCCCGCCGTCTCGGCCGAGTCGCGAACAGCACGCCGTTCCACTTCGGTGATGCCCGACGGCACCGCCACGATCACCAGCGGCTTGACCCGGAAAAAATGTTTATTGATGATCGTTCCGAGAAAATGACGGAGCATTTTTTCGGTTCGCTCGAAGTCGGCGATGACGCCATCCTTGAGCGGGCGAACAGCAATGATGCCTTCGGGAGTCCTGCCTAACATCCGCTTGGCGTCGAGGCCGTACGCTCTGGGCTCACCGGTGGCGCGGTCAATGGCCACCACGGACGGTTCGTTGAGCACGATGCCTTCGCCCTTGACGTACACCAAGGTATTGGCGGTGCCGAGGTCAACCGCGATCTCATTCGCGGGAATGAACGAACCGAATTTGAATGGAAACTTCATTGCAGTGGCGGCCCCCGACCGAAGCGCAAGTTAATGTGCGGCAAGCACTTCGACAAGCCGCCAACGGCCTGGCGGCATCAGACCCCGGTGCTCCCGAACCCGCCGGTCCCGCGCGGTGTGGGAGGTAACGAATCCACGGGCTCGAATTGCACCGGTTCGACCCGCGCGAGAACCAACTGGGCGATCCGCATCCCCCGGGTGACCGAAAACGGTTCCTGGCCAAGGTTGATCAGGCCCACCTTGAGTTCACCCCGATAGTCGGCGTCGATGGTGGCGGGGGTATTGGGCAAGGTGACGCCGTGTTTGATGGCGAGGCCGGAGCGAGGCCGGATCTGGATTTCAAAGCCGGCGGGAATGGCCACCGCAAACCCGGTGGCGAAGAGCCGGCGTTCCATCGGCGCGAGCACCCCATCATCGGCCGACGCGATGTCCGCTCCGGCCGACCCCGCGGTTTGTGGGGCCGGCATCGGCAGCCCCTCCCCATTGGGAAGGCGGTGGATCAGGACGGTGGCCACCGGCTTACAGAACGGCGGCCACGTCCACGAGCGGGAGCCCGAACGCTTCGGCAACCCCGGGATACACCACCTTGCCGGCTACCACGTTGAGGCCGAGCCGGAGTGCTCCGTCCTTCTGGCAGGCGACCTTCCAGCCGAGCTTGGCCAGTTTTCGGCCATACGGGAGCGTGGCGTTGGTGAGCGCCAGTGTCGAGGTCCGTGGCACGCCACCAGGCATGTTGGCCACCGCATAGTGGAGCACGCCGTCGACGAAGTAGATCGGATTTTCGTGGGTGGTCGGCTTGATGGTTTCGACACATCCGCCCTGGTCCACCGCCACGTCCACGATCACCGCCCCCTGCTTCATGACCTTGAGGTCCTCGCGCCGGATCAACCGGGGCGCCTTGGCCCCGGCAATCAAGACCGCGCCGACGACCAGATCCGCCCGCTGGATCGCCCCAAGAATGTTGTAGCGATTGGAGTACATCGTGGTGACGTTGGCGGGCAGGACATCGTCGAGATAGCGGAGCCGGTCGAGCGACAAATCAAGAATCGTGACGTTGGCGCCCATCCCGGCGGCCATCTTGGCGGCGTTGATGCCGACCACGCCGCCTCCAATGATGATCACGTCGGCCGGCGCCACGCCGGGGACACCGCCCAGCAACACGCCCCGCCCGCCGTACACTCGCTCGAGGTACTTGGCGCCCTCCTGCACCGCCATCCGGCCGGCCACCTCCGACATCGGCGTGAGCAGCGGCAAGTCGCCGTTCGGCAACTGCACCGTCTCATACGCCACCGCGACCGCCCCCGACACAATCACAGCCCGGGTGAGCTCCTCGGCCGCCGCGAAGTGGAAGTAGGTGTAGATCAGCTGGCCGGCCCGCATCCGGGGCCACTCGACCCCGATCGGCTCCTTCACCTTCATGATCATTTCGGCCGTGGCCCAGACCTGGTCGGCGGTATCGAGAATCTTGCCACCCGCCTTGACGTAGTCGTCGTCCCCGAAGCCGCTGCCCACCCCAGCGCCCTTTTCGACGTTGACCACATGCCCGTCCTCGACCAGCGCCTCGCACCCGGCCGGAACCAGGGCGACTCGATTTTCGTTGGTCTTGATCTCCTTCGGTACGCCGATGATCATGGCACTCTCCCAATTCAGGTCGTGACGCCCAGCTCCACCGTCACCAGACGGGCCGGGTCGAAGAATTCCCCCGTAACACCCGCGACGTCGTCCCGGGTCACCGCATCGATCGCCACGAGCACCTCGTCCAAGTGCCGATAGCGATCGTCGTTCAATACGAATCCCGCCAGACGGTGCATCCGGCTCGCCGGATTCTCGAGGGCCAGCATCAGCTGCCCTTTGAGCTGCTGTTTGCCGCCCGCCAGTTCCTCGTCAGACAGACCGTGGGCGGCCAAGCGGCCATATTCCGTCCGGATGGCCTCCTTGGCCTGCTCCGCGGTCGACGGCTGAGTTCCGACGTACACCCCGGCAACGCCGCTCGACCGATACGCCTGCTGGAACGAGTAGACCGCGTAGGCGAGGCCCAGCTCTTCACGGATGCGCTGAAACAGCCGGCTGGACATCCCGCCGCCGAACACGTTCGACACGATGGCCATCGGATACCGTCGCGGGTCCCGCGCCTCGATGGTGCCGGTCCCGCAGACGATATGACTCTGAGCGCTCTCCCGCTCGACCCGCTGCAGCGTCCCGCGCTCCGACGGCACCTCGGTGGCGGGAAGCCGTGCGGCTTCAAATCCGCTGCCCTCGAACCATCCGAGGCGCATCAAATCCTCGAGCAGTCGATCGTGGTCGACGTTGCCCGCAGCCGCGATGACGCAATTGCCCGGATAGTAGGCCCAGTTGTGGAACCGGCGAAGGTCGGACGCCGTAATCCGCCCGACCGTGTCCGGCGTACCCAGAATCGAGAAGCCGTAGGAGTGGGTCGGCCACAGGGCCGTGGCAAAGAGATCGAAGACCAGATCGTCAGGGGTGTCCTGCACGCTCTTGATCTCTTCGAGGACCACGTTGCGTTCGAGGTCGAGGTCCTCCACCCTGAGCAGGGGCGAGCGGACCAGATCGGTCAGGATGTCGAGCGCCAGCGGCAGATCTTGATCGAGGATGTGGGCCTGGAAACTGGTCTGATCGCGGCCGGTGTACGCGTCCAGAGCGCCACCCCGGATTTCGAGCGCCTCCGCCAGCTCTCTCGCGGAACGGCGCTCGGTTCCCTTGAAGACCATGTGCTCGAGCAGATGGGCGATGCCCATCTGCCCGGCTTCTTCGTGCCCGCTTGCCGACCGAACCCAGATGCCGACGGCCGCCGACCGGAGGCCGGGCAGGTGCTCGGAGAGCACCGTGAGCCCGTTCGGGACGTTGGTGCGAAAAAGTCCCTGGTCGAGCTGCTCCCGGACCACGGTCACTCCTTGGGCAGGAGGGCTTTCCGGGACAACCGCATCCGGCCCCGCTCGTCGACCTCGAGCAACTGGACCCTGACGATGTCGCCCTTCTTGACGACATCCTCGGTCTTGTCGGTGCGGGCGTGCTGGAGTTCGCTGATGTGGAGAAGGCCCTCGACGCCGGGCATGATCTCCACGAAAGCGCCAAACGCCGTGGTGCTCTTGACCGGCCCCTCGTAGATCCGGCCCACCTCGGGCTCGGCCACCAGAGCCGAGACCATCTCGCGGGCCTTCTCGCCGGCTTCCCCACCGACCGCCGAGATCGTAACCAAGCCCGAATCCTCGATCGAGATCTTGGCGCCGGTGGCATCCTGGATACCGCGGATAGTCTTGCCCTTCGGCCCGATCACGTCGCCGATCTTGTCCGGCTTGATCATCAGGGTGATGATCCGGGGCGCGTACTTCGACAGATCGGCCCGCGGGGCCGCCAGGGCCTTCTTCATCTCGGCGAGAATGTGGAGCCGGCCGCGGCGGGCCCGCTCGAGGGCATCCGTCATGATTTCGAGGGTCAGGCCGTCGATCTTGATGTCCATCTGGATCGACGTGATACCCTTTTCGGTCCCGGCGACCTTGAAGTCCATGTCCCCGAGGTGGTCTTCAGAACCGAGGATGTCGGTCAGGACCGCCACCTTCTTGCCTTCCATGACCAGCCCCATCGCGACACCGGCGCAGGCTGCCTTCATCGGAACGCCCGCATCCATCAACGCCAGCGATCCGCCGCACACCGTCGCCATCGACGATGAGCCATTCGACTCGAGGATCTCGGAGACGACGCGCAGGGTGTACGGGAATGCGTCGAAGTCCGGCAACAGAGCCTGGAGCGCCCGCTCCGCGAGCGCGCCGTGGCCGATCTCCCGCCGGCTGGTGCCCCGCATCGGCCGGACTTCACCGGTCGAGTAGGGCGGGAAGTTGTAGTGGAGCATGAACGACTTGGTGGACTCGCCGGGAACGTCGATCGAATCGATCCGCTGCTCGTCGTCGGAGGTACCAAGGGTCACGGCCACGAGGGCCTGGGTCTGGCCGCGGGTGAAGAGCGCCGAGCCGTGGACGCGCGGCAGCAGGCCGGCTTCGATCGAGATCGGGCGGACCGTTTCGAGGTCGCGGCCATCGATCCGCTCGCCCTTGTCGAGCACCTGGTTCCGCATCGTGCGGTATTCGATTTCGCCCAGCTCGTGATCGGCGTCCTTGACCTTGTCCGGAAACTCGGTCGCGATCGTCGCCATGGTCGTGTCGCGAACCGCCTTCATCTGGGCGGCTCGGCCGGCCTTGTCCTTGTGATTGATCGCCTTGGCCATGGTCTTCTCGGCCAGTTCCTTGACCCGCTTGACCACCGCGGCGTCCTGAACCGCCTTGGTCCAGGTCATCTTCGGGGTGCCCGACTTGGCGACGAGCGCCTCGATATGGGTCCGAAGTTCGGCGATCCCCTTCTGGGCCACCTTGAGCGCCTCGACCAGGTCAGCTTCCGACACCTCGAGCGAACCGCCCTCGACCATGTCGATGAACTCGCCGCTCCCGCTGACCGCGAGGTCGATGTCGGAGAACTCGAGCTGGTGGAAGGTCGGGTTGAGGATCCACTTGCCCTCGACCCGGCCAACCCGGACCGTGGCCAGCGGACCATTCCACGGAATCGGCGAGATCGATAGCGCCGCCGAAGCCGCGTCGGCGGCGATGACGTCAGCATCGTGCTCCTGATCGGCCGAGAGCACGGTCACGAAGACCTGGACTTCGTTCTTGAAGCCTTCAGGGAACAGCGGCCGGATCGAACGATCGATGATCCGGTCGGCCAGGATTTCCTTGTCGGACGGGCGACCTTCCCGCTTGAGGAAGCCGCCGGGAATCTTGCCCGCGGCGTAGGTCTTCTCGCGATACTCGACCGTCAGCGGGAAGAACGGGAGGTTGGACTGGTTCGGGCTGACGGTAACGGCAGCGAGCACCACGGTTTCCCCGAATTGAACGAGGACAGATCCGGCGGACTGCTTGGCAAGTCGGCCGGTTTCGAGCACCAAGGGGCGCCCGGCGAAAGTCGTTTCGATACGTTGCACAGCGATGGCCCTCATGAGTGATCGGACGCGGACACACGCCGCCTCCGCACCCGCCAATGCGCTGAGGGCGCCCCGTTCATTGATGGGGCGCCCTCGCGATTTGGCGGATTCCTAGTGACGAAGCCCGAGGTCTTGAATCAGGGTCCGGTAGATCGTGAGATCGCTGTTCCGCAGATAGGTCAGCAGCCGACGACGCTGGCCGACCATCTTGAGCAATCCACGCCGACCGTGATGGTCCTTGGCGTGGGCCCGGAAGTGATCCGTGAGGGAATTGATCCGCTCGGTGAGAAGAGCTACCTGAACCTTGGCCGACCCGGTGTCGGTTTCGTGCTGGCGATGCTTCGCCACAACTGCCTGCTTGTCGTACCCCATTGCTTTGATTCCCTTTGCCTTGCCGCTTCGTCTGGTCGTGCTAAGTGATTGTAGCCTTTAAGTATAGCCATGGACTGGCCGACTCGCAAGCCGAGCCGTGCGCTACCGGACCCGGGCCTTCCAGGTAGCCAGTACCTCCGCCTCCCGCTCGGCCGTGATTCCCGCCCGGAGCTTTGCCTGCCGCTCGGGGGCCTGGGCGTGATAGTAATCGAGGGTATCGCGGGCCGTTACGGCGAGCGACCGGAAGGTGAGCCCGAAGGCCACCTCCCGCGAAATGTCGAACCGCCCGAATCCCTGTTGGCCGTTGCGGGCCGGCATCCAGACCGGCAGCTCCTGGTACGGCAGGACCTGATGAGCGGCGAGGAACTCGGGATCGATCCAGGGGAAGGTGGCCTCGGCCGTCGTGACCGTTGATGCCGTGGAGCAGTTCCGACAAGAGCCGCGGGGTCCTCGGCCCGAGGGCGTTGTAGGTCCCGGCCGTCCCCAGCTCGGCCAGCCTGATCATCCACTCCGGCAAATCCCGGGCATCGTGCCGCCAAGGATGAGAATCCGAAGGGGCTGTCGGGGTCGGGGCACCAGCACACGGCGGGACATCGCAGTTGTGGAGCCTGGCCAGATCCGGTAACCTGCTTTCTCCATGCCGACTCTGATCTCTCCCGGCGGCGGCGGCCACGCTGTTCTACGGTTACGCGGTCGCCCCGGAGGCCCCCCGATGACCCGTCGACTCACGCTTGGTGTCGTGCTGGGAATGGTGGTGCTGATCGCCGCCGAACAGACGGGCCGAGTCGAACTGGTGTACTTCGCCAAGCCGCTCACGACCTCGCTGATCGGCCTGATCGCCTGGGCGGCGCGGTCGGCCGACCGGCGTTATCGCCAATGGATCCTGGTTGGGCTCGCGCTATCGCTGTTCGGAGATGTATTCCTGATGCTGCCCGGCAACTGGTTCGTCCCCGGTTTGGCCAGCTTTCTCGCGGCGCATCTGGCGTACATCGTGGCTTTCACGGGCGGGCGGCGGGCGTTTGGTGAGTGGCGCCCGCTCGTGCCGCTCGCGATCTTCGGAATCGGCGCCTTGGCGATGTTGTGGCCGGGTCTCGGCGATCTGCAAATCCCGGTCACCGCATATCTGGCGGCGATCGTGACGATGGGCTGGCAGGCCAACGCTCGGGCAATCGAGTTCCGCGACCGCGGCGCCCGATTGGCTGCGATCGGCTCGATTTTCTTCGTCGCCTCCGACGGGTTGCTCGCGTGGAATCGATTCCGAGAGCCGTTTCCCTGGGCGGGACCGGCCATCACGGTCACGTACCTGGCGGCTCAGTGGCTGATCGCCCGATCGGTCGGCCCGGTCAGTGGGAGCTAGACGCCGAGCAGGCGTCGGATATCGTTGGAGAAGGCGAGCACCATCAGCATCGCGATCACGACGAAGCCTGCCACCGTCAGCCATTCCCGGACCCGCCCGGTCACCGGCCGCCGGGTAACCCCTTCGGCGAGCAAAAAGAGGAACTGCCCTCCGTCGAGAATCGGGATCGGGAGCAGATTGACGATGGCCAGGTTGACCGAGATGGCCGCCATGAAGATCAGGAAATCCTCGAGTCCGCGGCGAACACTTTCCCCGGCTGCCACACCGATCGAGATCGGGCCGCCGACTTCGCGGGCCGAGACGCGGCCCGAAAAAATGCCCCGCACCACCCCGACGATGGTACCGGCGACGAATCCGGTTCGGCGCCCGCCTTCTCCCAGGGACGGGATGAGTCCGACCCGTTCCCGGACGTCGGCCAGCAACGGGCCGGCAATGCCGAGGCGGCCGACCGTGCGGATTCCCGTCGAGTCCTTCACCTCCTCGGCCCGGGGTTCGGCCGAGATGGTCCTTCGGCCACCGGCGCGCCCGACCTCGATCGTCACGCGCTGGCCCGCTCTGGCCTCGATCATCGCGACCATCTCGCGCCATTCCCGGACCGGGCGGGCGTCGAACGTCACCACGGTATCGCCAACGATGAGCCCAGCCGCCGCGCCGGCCCGACCCGCCACCACGTCGGCGATGATGGGCGGCACCAGGGGGCGGATGGCGGCGAGAGCCTGGCGGCGGATGTCGGCGTTGCCCCGAACGACTACGGACCGGCCGCCGGCCAGTCCCACGGTCACCGAGTCGCCGGGCCGGGTCCAGGCCCGGATCACGGACTGCCAGGTGGCGACGGGCTCCCCGTCGACAGTGTCGAAATGGTCGCCTAACGCGAGCCCGCTCAGCTCCGCCGCCCCCGGCGGCAGCCGTTTCGAGTCGACCGCCGCCACGGTGGTGGAAGCCAGCACCGGAAGACCCTTGAAGTAGACCAGGCCGGAGAACACCAGCCAGGCAAAGATCGTATTCATCACCACGCCGGCGAGGATTACCACCATCCGGACCCAGACCGGCTTGGCTTCGAACATCCGACCCGGCGGCACCTCCACCCCGGCCACCGATCCACCTTCGAGCGATCCGGCGGCCCCCTCCTCGGCGGCGCTCGCCATCTTCACGTAGCCGCCGAGGGGCAGCCAGGACACAGAGTACTCGGTCTCCCCGCGGCGGAACGACAACCAGCGGATCGGGGCGCCAAGCCCTAACGAGAACCGGTGGACATAGATGCCAGCCCACTTCGCGGCGAGAAAATGACCGAGCTCGTGGACGAACACGAGCACGCCGATCACCACCAGGGTCGAAACGACCGTCAGGCCGACTCCGCTCATCCGACGACTGCCTCCGCTTCCGCCCGGGACCACCGGTCGGCCGCCTTGATAACTTCGAGATTCTGCTGCGGGCCCGGCTCATGCCGTTCGAGCACGGCTTCGATCGTTTCCGCGATCCGGCCGAACGGTAACCGTCCCTCGAGGAACCGCGCCACCGCGACCTCGTTCGCGGCGTTGAACACCGTCGGGGCGGTGCCGCCGGCCACTCCCGCGGCCACGCCCGCCGAGAAAGCCCGGAATACGTCGGTCCGGACCGGCTCGAACGTGAGCGCGCTCGCCGCCACCGGGTCGAACCGCCGCACTCCCCCATCGGGCCACCGCTCGGGATAGCTCAGGGAGTAGAGAATCGGCAGTTCCATCGATGGGAAGCCCAACTGGGCCAGGACGCTGCCGTCAGGGAACTCGACGAACGCGTGGACGATGCTCTGGGGATGGACGACCACTTCGATGGCGCGATACGGCACCCCGAAGAGGAAGTGCCCTTCGATCACCTCCATCGCCTTGTTGGCGAGGGTCGCACTGTCGACGGAGATCTTGTTGCCCATGCGCCAGGTCGGGTGGTTGAGTGCCTCGGCGACCGTGGCGTTGGCCACCCGATCGGCACTCCATTGGCGGAACGGACCGCCGGACGCGGTCAGGATGAGGCGAGAGGCCCCGCCGCCATGACCGACGAGGCACTGCCAGACCGCGCTGTGTTCGGAGTCGATCGGGACGAGTTCACCTCCGCCGGCCAGCCGAGCCGCTTCGACGAGTTCGCCCGCCACCACGAGGGATTCCTTGTTCGCGAGGGCGACGCGCTTGCCGGCCGCGAGCGCGGCAAGGGTCGCCTCGAGCCCGGCGAAGCCGACGACGGCGTTGACGACCACATCCACGTCAGCGCGGGTGGCAGCCTCGACCAGGCGGGCTCCGCTGTCCGGATCGGAACCCAGCACCGTCACGGCCGGCCGCCACTCCAACGCCTGGGCCTCGAGCCGCGCCCGGTTGGTCCCGCCGGTCAGGGCCACAACCCGGAACCGATCGGGATGGCGCCGAATCACGTCGAGGGTGGAACAGCCGATCGACCCGGTCGACCCGAGGACCGCGATGCCCTTCATGCGGGGTTCAGATGAGGCCGAAGGCCCGATACAGCATGGCGGAAATAGGCACCACGAAGTAGAGGGCATCGAATCGGTCGAGAATTCCGCCGTGGCCCGGAATGAGGCCGCTCGAGTCCTTGACGCCGGCCTCGCGCTTGAAGAGGGACTCGGCCAGATCACCGATCTGAGCGGCGACCGACAGCACGCCGCCGAAGATCACCGCCTGGACGTCGGTGACGGTGAACCCCGACGGAATCAGGGCGAGCCGATTGAACACCACCGCCGCCGCGACGCCGCCAACGAATCCGGCCACTGACCCGCTCCGGGTTTTTCCGGGACTCACGATGGGCGCCAGCTTGGGCCCCCCAACCGATTTTCCAACCCCCATGGCGACGCTGTCGCCAATCCAGGTTACCGCCAGCGGGAAGAATACGGCCCAGGTCGCGGGCCAGCTGCGCTCCGGGCCGGTCACGTACCGGATCCCGAGCAAAAAGCTTGGCAGCACGGCGCAGTAGAGCGGCACCAT
Source organism: Gemmatimonadota bacterium (assembly GCA_043751835.1). Taxonomy (GTDB): domain Bacteria; phylum Gemmatimonadota; class Gemmatimonadetes; order Gemmatimonadales; family GWC2-71-9; genus SHZU01. Next base: position 13,260 of record JAYUZK010000169.1, read on the forward strand.
GAGAGTCACGCTCGCGACGCCGAGGGGGTGCTGGTCGGGGGCGCGGTTGAAGAGGGTGGCCGCGAGAATCCAGATCACCGTGCCGGCGAGCGCAAACCAGACGGACGGCATCAGGGCCGACCAGTCGAGTCCCCCAAGCCTGATGACCATCCCGCCGTAAGTCATCCACACCGCGAGCGGAATCGTGGCGCTCAGGACGAGTGCGTGACGCCACAGCGGTTCGATGCCCTGGCGCCGGGCGATCGAAACCAGTTCGTGGGCCCCGAGGGCCGCGATCAAGGCCACCAGAAGGGCCAGTGGCAGGCCGCCGTAGTAGACGATGCCGAGCGCCGCCGGAATCGCCCAGAGAGCAAAGAGGACACGCTTCCAATTGTTCGACATGGGCACCTACTCTTTGACCACCCGTCCGAAGCGGCGGTCCCGCCGCTGATAGTCGAGCAACGCCTGGAAAAAGTGTTCGCGGCTGAAGTCCGGCCACAACACCGGCGTCACATAGAACTCGGCGTACGCCAGTTGCCAGAGCAGGAAGTTGGAGAGACGGTATTCACCGGAGGTTCGGATCAGGAGATCCGGATCGCCCCAGGGCGCGGTGTAGAGCCGTTCGGCGAGGCCAGCCTCGTCGATGTCCTCGGGCCTGAGGCGGCCCGCCGCGACATCCTCCGCCAGGAGGCGAGCCGCCCGGGTGAGCTCGGCCCGAGCGCTGTACGAGATGCAGATGTTGAGCGCGAGGGTCCGGCCCCGTTCGGTGACCGATTCGACATATTCCACCGCGCCCCGGGCGTGGGGCGACAGCGGCGCGAGATCCCCGAGCACGCGAACCCGGACGCCCTGCGCCGTCAGCTCCGCCGACTGGGTGGCGACGTACTGCTGCAGCAGGACCATCAAGGCGTCGACCTCTTCCTGGGGACGCTGCCAGTTTTCCTGGCTGAAGGCGAAGATGGTGAGGGTGGAGACCCCGGCTTCGATGCCGGCTTCGATCAGGCGACGAACCGCCGCCATGCCGGCCTGGTGTCCGGCGGTGCGCGGGAGGTCACGCCGCTTGGCCCACCGACCGTTGCCGTCCATGATGACGGCCACGTGGGCGGGAACCTCGCCCTGCGACTTCAACCGGGTGAGCAGGTCGTCGGCGGAGGGGATCAAACCTCCATGATCTCCGCTTCTTTGCCATTGATCAGTTGATCGATCTGCTTGACGTGGTCGTCGGTGATCTTCTGGGCGTCTTTTTCGGCCCGGGTCTTCTCGTCCTCGGAGACGCGCTCGACCTTCTTGAGCTTGTGAAGGGCCTCGGTCCTGGCATGGCGAATCGCGACCCGGCCTTCCTCCCCCAACTTGTGGATCACCTTCACGAGGTCTCGACGGCGCTCCTCCGAGAGCGCGGGGATCGGGATCCGGATCAGGTTCCCCTGGGTGGCCGGGTTGAGACCAAGCTGGGATTCCCGAATGGCCTTCTCGATCGGGATGAGCAGCGATTTGTCGAAGGGCTGCACCGTCAGCATTCGCGGTTCCGGCGCCGACACCATGCCGACCTGGTTGATCGGCACGTAGGTACCGTAGGCGTCGACCTTCACCACGTCGAGCAAGTGGGGGCTGGCCTTGCTGGTGCGGATGCCAGAGAACTCCTTCTTGGTGTTCTCCACCGCCTTCTGCATGCCTTCCCGGGCATGCTTCATGATTTCAGGAATAGTGCTCATCGTACGATCGTCCCCACCCGTTCACCCGAGAGGACCCGGGCGATGGCACCGGGCTGGTTGATGTTGAACACCACGATCGGGAGCTTGTTGTCTTTGCACAGGCCGAAGGCGTTCGCGTCCATCACCGCGTAGCCGTTCACGATCGCGTCCTGGAAGGATAACTCGGGAATGAACTTGGCGGTGGGCTCCTTCTTCGGGTCCCCGGTATAGATCCCGTCCACTCCGGTCGCCTTGAGAATGACCTCGGCCTCGATTTCGAGGGCCCGCAGCACCGCCGCAGTGTCGGTGGAAAAGAACGGGTTGCCGGTGCCGCCGGCGAAGATCACCAGGCGACCCTTCTCCAGATGGCGGACCGCCCGACGCCGGATGTAGGGCTCGGCCAGGCTCTCCATCCGGATCGCCGTCATGACCCGGGTCTGGACCCCCATCTTTTCGAGAATGTCCTGGAGGGCCAGGGCGTTGATCACCGTGGCCAACATTCCCATGTAGTCCGCGTTGACCCGGTCCAGGCCTTCCCTGCTGGCGTGGGTGCCCCGAACGATATTGCCGCCGCCGACCACCAGACCCAGATGAACGCCCTGAGCGTGCACTCCCTTGATCTGCCCGGCCAAGCCCTCGACCACACCGAAGTCGAGCGCAAAGCCCCGGTCGCCGGCCAGGGCCTCGCCCGAGATCTTGAGCAAGGCCCGGCGGTAGGCCAGAGCCATCAGGCTTCCCCGACCTTGAAGCGGGCGAACCGCTTGACGACGACGGCGCCACCGATCTGCTTTGCCTGCTTCGCGATCAGATCCCCAACAGTCATCTTGTCGTCCTTGACGAACGGCTGCCCGGTGAGGACCCGCTCGGCGACGAATTTGCGGATCTTGCCGTCGACGATCTTGGCCCGGATGTTCTCGGGCTTCCCTTCGGCCGCCACCTGTTCCTCGGCGATCCGGCGCTCCCGCTCGATCAGTTCGGCCGGAATATCCGTGTCGGTGACGCCGATCGGATCGGCCGAGGCGATGTGGAGGGCGATATCCTTGGCGAGGGCGAGCAGGGCGTCGCCGGCCAGGCCCTCGATGTCCACGAGCACGCCGACCTGGCTGTTGTGATGCAAGTAGGAGGCGACCAGACCATTGGGCTGCTCGAACCGGGCAAAGCCGTTGATGGTCATCGCCTCGCCGGTCTTCCCGGACATCAATTTTACCGCTTCGGCCACGGTGCTCCCGCGGAAGGGCTGCGCGTCAATCGAGCCGGCCCTGACCCCGACCGGAGCGTGGGTGGCGACCTGTTTGGCCAGATCGCGGGCGAGGCCGATGAAGTCGTCGGTCTTGGCCACGAAATCGGTCTCGCAGTTGAGCTCGACCATCCCGGCCGACTTGCCGTCGGCGGCCAGGTCGATCATGACGAGGCCCTGCGACACGGTCCGGCCGGCCCGTTTCTCAGCCTTGGCGATGCCCTTCTTCCGGAGCACTTCGGACGCCTTGTCCATGTCGCCCTGGGCCTCGTCCAGGGCGGCACGGCAATCGCCGATACCGGCACTGGTACGGGCGCGGAGTTCGCTGATATCCTTGGGAGTCGGCTTGTAACTCATGACTGGCACACGTTTCGTTAGGTTCTGTTGGATCGGGGGCCGGCGAACCCTTCACCGGCCCTGATACGACGCCGCCGCGAACGACCCCAAGGGCCATTGCGCGGCGGCGAGATTCATCGGTTGTCGAAGACCGCTGGTCGGCGCTTATGCCTCTGCCGCCGGCTCCGGATCGGTCTTCAACCGGGCCGCGATCGCTTCGGGCTTGGGCCGGCGCTTGCGAGCCGCCGCTCCGCCGCCAGCCGCCGGCCCCGCCGCACCAGCCGCCGCCGCGGGCCGTCCAGCGCCTCGGCGCCGCCGGTCCTCCGAATCGCCTTCGGTGCCATCGCCGGTGCTATAGGTTTCGGCATCGCCATCCGCGGCCCCATCCTTGTTCGGGGCGGCCGCCCGGGCCTCGATCATCACATCGGCGAGCGCCCGGGTGATCAGGGACACCGACCGAATGGCGTCGTCATTGCCCGGAATGGGCACGGTGATGACGTCGGGATCGGCGTTGGTATCGACGATGGCCACGACCGGAACGCCGAGCTTGTTGGCCTCCAGGATCGCAATCCGTTCCTTCTTGGCGTCGACCACGAACAGGGCACCGGGAAGGCGGCTCATCTGCTTCACGCCTTCGAGATACCGCGAGAGCTTCACCCGTTCACGCTCGAACAGGAGCTTTTCCTTCTTGGTGTAGTTCTCGAAGTCCCCGTCGCTCGCCCCCTGCTCGAGGTCCCGGAGGCGTCGAATCTGTTTCTTGATGGTCTGGAAATTGGTCAGGGTGCCGCCGAGCCACCGCTCGGTGACCCAGAGCGCACCACAGGCAATCGCATCGGCCTGAACCACGGCCTTGAGCTGCTTCTTGGTGCAGACGAAGAGGACATTCTCGCCCTTCAGCACCACGGTGCGGATCAGTTCCTGCGCCTTGGCGATCTGGGCCTGGGTCTTCTGGAGGTCGATCAGATAGATGCCTGACCGCTCAGCGAAAATGAACCGGCGCATTTTCGGATTCCACCGACGAGTCTGGTGGCCGAAGTGGACGCCGGCTTCAAGGAGTTCCTGCAACTGGAGCAAAGCCATCGAACGGGTACTTCCCTTCCCAATCCTGGGTTAGATCCGCCACCGTCTTCGTTTCGGCCACGAACCCTCGCAAGGGCACCCCGCGACCAATCGGACGATGTGTGTGATCCTTGGGCCTCCGGAGACCGGGGCCCGAGGTGTTACCGCTTGCTGAACTGGAACCGCTTCCGGGCGCCTGAACGGCCGGGCTTCTTCCGCTCCACGGCCCGCGGGTCGCGGGTCAGGAGCCCGTTGGCCCGAAGCTTGGCCCGATGCATCCCATCGACCTGGAGGAGCGCCCGGGCGATCCCGAGACGGAGCGCGCCGGCCTGACCGGTAACCCCACCGCCGTCGCAATGGGCCTTCACATCGAAGGCGCCGAGCGTATCGGTGTGCGAAAACGGCTGCTGAATGTGCTGAACCAGGGACGGGCGCGGGAAGTAGTCACCGAGGGTCCGGCCATTGACGGCCCATTTGCCGGTGCCCGGAGTGAGGTAGACACGGGCAACGCTGGTCTTCCGGCGACCAACACCGTGCCAACGCAGTTCGGGAATTGGCGTGGTCATGCGTACACCTTCAGCGCATAGGGCTTGGGACTTTGGGCGGCATGGGGATGGGCGTCCCCCGCATAGACCTTGAGTTTGGTCCGGAGCCGCTGCTTCGAGAGCGAGTTCTTTGGCAACATCCCGAAGACCGCCTTCTCGATGACGCGATCCGGGTGCTTGGCCATCATGGACTTGAGCGGGGTGTACCGATCATGGCCCATGTAGCCGGTGTGCCGAAAGATCTCACGTTTGTCGAGCTTGGTCCCGGTGAACTTCACCTTGGAGGCATTGAGGACCACCACGAAGTCCCCGCCGTCGATATGCGGCGTGAACGTGGGCTTGTGTTTCCCACGGATGAGCTGCGCGACCACGCTGGCGAGCCGTCCGAGCGGCACCCCGGAGGCGTCGACAACGTGCCAATCGTGCTGGACGTCTTGCGTTCTGGCCGAAAAAGTCTTCATACCATGCCCGAAATGCGTAGGGACCGCCGGGTTGGCGGAGCCGTCGATAATAGCGCCGGATACGGACTTAGGTCAAGTCCGGCCCCCGCCGCCTGCTCCAGGCTCTTGCCAGCCCCCCGAGCTTGGAGTATGAGTAGCCGGGGGGAGGAATAGCCCCTCATGCTCGCTCAGCCTCCGCGGAGACCCAATCCAGATGATCCACCGGAACCGACCCCTCGCGGTCGCCGGCCTGCACCAAACCAACCGACGTCAAAGGTGAGACCGGCGCCACCGCGCTGTTCGAAGGCGCCCGATCCGAGTTGTCGGGTTCTTTACCGACGCGAGTGCCGATCCCAAACGGCAGGATTTCCCCTGGAGCTTCGGCCGTCCGGCCTATGCCTTCCTGCATACCACGGTGCGCTCGAGCGATCACTTCATCAACGGGATCACGACCAAGTACACGCCGTTCCAGTGGCTCAACCTGCGGGCCACGGCGGGTCTCGATTTCCTCGGCTTCCGCGACGAGGCGCTGGCGAAGAACGGTGAATCAGCGCCGTACTATGGTTACCCGCAGGGCTTCCGAACCCTCAACAAGTTTACGACCGAGAAGTACTCGATCGACCTCGGGGCGAGTTCGACCTTCAACCTGACCAAACAGATCTCGTCCCGAACCGCGATCGGCGCCCAATACAACAAGGACATTACCCGGGGAACGTTCAATACCGGGCGGAACCTTCCGCCCGGGAGCCAAACCTTTTCCGGGGCCTCGGTCAAGGAGTCACGCGAAGGGACCACCGAGTTCCGGACGCTCGGGTCCTACGTCGAACAGCAATTCGGCTGGAGGGAGAAGGTGTTCGTGACCGGAGCGGTCCGGGTCGACCAGAACAGCGCGTTTGGCCTCGCGAACCGGCAGGCCACCTATCCCAAGGTGTCGGCATCGTGGGTGGTGTTCGAGGGCAACAAGTGGGGCGTCAACCAGTTCCGGATCCGGAGCGCCTATGGGCAGTCCGGCCAGCAGCCTGAAGCCCTGGCGGCCCTGACATTCTTCTCGCCGGTGATCGTGGCGAGCCGGACCGGGGCCACCGGATCCGGCCTCGTGATCGGCGGACTCGGGAGCCCGACCCTCAAGCCGGAGCGATCGACGGAACTTGAAGCGGGGTTCGACCTGCGGCCTGGAACAACCGGATTACGATCGAGGCCACCTACTACCACAAGCGAACCCGCGATGCCATCATCGCACGGCCGCTGCCGGGATCAGCCGGTGCGCTCGAGGTTCGGGCCGAAAACGTTGGCCAGGTGCTGAACAAGGGCGTCGAGCTCTCGATCCTTGCCCGGCCGGTCGAGTCACGGAACCTGACCTGGGACATCGGGATCGAGGCGGCCGCCAACAAAAATCGGCTCGAGGCGCTGGCGGGCGGCGTCCCACCACTGATCAACTTCTTCACCCAGACGGTGGTCGGCCAGCCGCTGTTTACGCCCCGCGGCATCAAACTCGAGAGCTGGGAGGACAAGAACGGCGACGGGATCATCGTGCCCAGCGAACTGGTCCTGTCCGACACGGCCGTGGGCCTGGGAAGCTCGATCCCGACCCGGACCCTGAGTTTGAGCTCGTCGATCAACTTCCCGAAGCTCCACCTTCGAATCCTGTCGCTGTTCGACTACAAGGGCGGGTTCGTCGCGACCGACGTGATCAACTCGTTCCAGTGCTTTGCGGACCAGAACTGCCGAGGGCTTCACGACCCGTCGGCGCCGCTCGAAGAGCAGGCCCGGGCGGTGGCGTCACTGACCACCGGCACCATCACCGGGTGGACGGAGAAAGCGGATTTCATCCGATTCCGGGAACTGGCCGCCAGCTTCGACTTCCCCCGGCGGTGGGCACAGGCACTTGGGATGGGGTCAGTGGCTGTAACGGGGACGGTCCGGAACCTGAAGATGTGGACCAGCTACACCGGGTACGATCCCGAACTCTCAACCTACCAGAGCTTCACGGGTTTCGCTGATGGGGCCGGGTCGGTCAATTCATGGTCGCTGGCACAACCTCGATCGTTCGTGCTCCGGGTCAGTCTCGGGTTGGCGAACGGGAAGTAGCCCTCAAACGGGGGCGCGGAAGCTGATTAGCACCGCGCCCTTCTCGACCGCCTGGCCCGGGGTGGCGTGGATCTGTTCCACCACACCGGGTCCGGCGGCCCTCAATTCATTTTCCATCTTCATCGCTTCGAGCACCACGAGGCCCTGATCCGCCGTTACGGCCTGGCCCGCTTCGGCGAGGATCCGGACCACGAGACCCGGCATCGGCGCCTTGAGCGCCGCGGGCCCGGCCGCCGCCTTCCCTTCGCCGACCAGGCTCTGGATGTGGTGCGTGCGTTCGTCCACCACGTCGATCTCGAACCGGTCGCCGCGGCGCTGGACCAGCCATTTGCCGCGGGCCAGCGGCTCAACCGGCATGATCCACGAGGCGCCGTCGATCAGGAGATTCCGGACCGGGGTACCCGGCACCGGCCTCAGTTCGGCCTGATGGGCCTTGCCATTCACGAGCACGTGTTCGCCGTCGACGTCCACCTCGACCACGCGGCCGGCCACCGTCACGAGGTACTTCATGCGCGCTCCAGGATGGCCACCGACTCGACGTGGGCCGTCTGCGGGAAGAGATCAAAGGCTTCGAGGCCGGCGAGGCGGTACCCGGCCAGGCCCCCCAGATCCCGCGCGAGCGTGGCGGCGTCGCAGGAGATGTAGACGATCCGGTCGGGCCGGCGCCGAGCCAGTTCGGCCACGACCTCGCGATGCATCCCGGTTCGGGGCGGGTTGGTCACAACGAGATCGGGACTGCCTAGCGAACCGACCACCAATTCCACCGCTCCCGCCACCCGGTCGATCCGCCGGCCGAAGTCCCGCTGCAATTCCTCCGCGACCGCCAGGGCGCCGCGATCCCACTCCACGCTCTGCACCACGGCACCGGCCTGGGCCAGCCGAGTGGAGGTCTCGCCGATTCCGGCATAGAGGTCCCAGACCCGGCGGCCGTTGACCTCACCGAGGGCTTCGATCGCCCGGGAACGAACCCGGTCGCCCATGGCCGGATTGACCTGCTCAAACGCCGTCGCCGGGTACGCCGTCTCGGCCCCGGCCATCGCGCGGGCCGCGCCGCCGGAAGGACGCCACCACACGGTCAACGGGGCCTCGGCCGCCACGTCGCGGTGGAGGCCCCGCCCGCCGTTCCAGATCGGACCGGGGCCCGTCTCGAAAACCAGGTGCTCACCGGCCTGTCGATCAAGCCGGAGGACGAGGCGTTCGAGCGCCCGAGGCCAGTGCCGGCGGGCCCCGCGCAGGCGCCCCCAGAGCGCGTTCAACGCCGGCGCGGCAAGGTGGCACGCCTCGAGTTCAAACACCGGCCCGCCATCCAGCGAGTGATATCCGGTCTTCCCGTCCCCGCCACGGGCGAGGGTGATCTTGGCCCGATAGCCCCAGGGCGACACGGCCGGTTCGAGCGACGGATCGGCGTCGAGCGGGAGCTTGGCGATCCGCCGGATCGCATCACCAACGATCGAGCGCCGAGCCTCCCGCTGCCCATCCGGGGCCAGGTGCTGGAGCTGGCAGCCGCCGCAGCCGTCGCGCTCGTAGTGCGGGCAGGCCGGTTCCACCCGGCCGGGGCCCGCCTCCAGCATCTGGACGACCCGGCCGCGCGCGAACCGCGCGGCGCTCTTGGTCAAGACGATCTCGACATCGTCACCGGGCGCGGTCCGGGGAACGAACACCGCCCGGCCGTCCGCCAGCCGCCCGACGCCGTCACCACCGGCCGCGATCCGGTCAATCCGCACCTGTTCGTTCATTGCCTAACGAAGCCCCTCGGCCCGGCCCCGGGCGAGCCAGGCGCTCGAGGCCTGGTCGTCCACCGCGACGGCCGGCTTCTGGCGCTGGCGCCGCTCCTCCTCCGCCAGCGCCGCCACGACGGCAAGCCGCTCGATCAGTTCCTCGCCTGGCGCGGCAGGAATCAGATCCGGCCGCCGCTCGAGGAACTGGATGTCGATCCGGCCAGCCCGGAAATCGGAGTCGGCGAGCAACCTCAGGTGGAATGGCTGGTTGGTGGCGACCCCCGTGATCACCAGTTCGGCCAAGGCCCGTTCCATCCGGACGATCGCGTCGAGGCGGGTGGCCCCGTGAACGATCAGCTTGGCCAGCATCGAATCGTAGAACAGGGTGACTTCGTCGCCGGTCTCCACCCCACTGTCCCAGCGGATCCCCGGCCCGGCCGGCGCCTTGAGATAGGTGATCCGGCCGGTCGACGGCAGGAAGTTGTTGGCGGGATCCTCGCTGGTGATCCGGCACTCGATCGCCCAGCCCCTCGGCGACAGCGACCCAGGGGCCACGGTCATCGGCAGGCCTTGGGCGATCCGGAGTTGTTCCCGAACCAGGTCGACCCCATAGACGAGCTCGGTGACCGGGTGCTCGACCTGGATCCGGGTGTTCATCTCGAGAAAAAAGAACGATCCGTCCGAGGCGAGCAAGAACTCGCAGGTCCCGGCACTCCGATAGCCCACCGCCCTCGCGGCGGCCACGGCGGCCTGCCCCATCCGCTCCCGCAGGGCCGGATCGACCGCGATGCTCGGGGCCTCCTCGAGGAGTTTCTGGTGGCGCCGCTGGACCGAGCACTCCCGTTCGCCCAAGTGGATGGTCCGCTCGTGGTCGGCAAGGATCTGGATTTCGACATGGCGGGGGCGCTCGATGAACTTCTCGAGATAGACGGCCGGGTCGCCAAAGGCTTTCTGAGCCTCAGACGCCGCCGACGCAAGCGCGGAGCCAAGGTCCGCGGCCCGGGCGACGACCCGCATCCCTTTTCCACCGCCGCCGGCCGCGGCCTTGACGAGAACCGGATAGCCTAACGACTCCGCAACCCGCGCGGCCTCGGCGGGATCGGTGAGTGCCGTCATGGCGCCCGGGACCACCGGCACCCCGGCGGCCTGCATCCGGCGCCGGGCCTCGGTCTTGTCGCCCATGGCCTGGATGGCGGACGCGGGGGGCCCGACGAACACCAGGCCGGCCTCGACGACCGCGGCGGCGAAGGCGGCCCGTTCCGAGAGGAATCCGAACCCCGGATGAATCGCCTGGGCCCCGGTGGCCCGGGCGGCCGCGATGATCTTGTCCATCACCAGGTAGCTCTGGGCGGCCGGCGACGGCCCGATCGGAACCGCGGCATTGGCGGCCCTGACGTAGGGGGCCGATCGATCCGCCTCCGAGTAGACGGCCACGGCCTCGAGCCCCTCTTCGTGACAGGCCCGGATGATCCGGAGGGCAATTTCGCCCCGGTTGGCGACGAGAACGCGGGAGATTGGGATGGGCATCAGAGCGGAATGTTGCCGTGCTTCCTGGGCGGATTCCGATCCCGTTTGGTCCGGAGGGCGCGGAGGGCGTCGATCAATCGCGGCCGAGTGTCCCGGGGATCGATCACGTCATCGATGAAGCCGCGGGCCGCCGCCTTGTAGGGATTGGCGAAGGTCCTGGTGTATTCGTCGATCTTCTTCGCGGCCAGGGCGGCCGGGTCCGCGGCCTTGGCAATCTCGTCCTTGTAGAGGATCTCCACCGCGCCCTTGGGGCCCATCACCGCGATCTCGGCCGTCGGCCAGGCCAGGTTCAAGTCGGCGCGAATATGTTTCGAGTTCATCACGTCATAGGCGCCGCCGTAGGCCTTGCGAGTGATGACCGTGAGCTTCGGCACCGTGGCTTCGCAGTAGGCGTACAGCAGCTTGGCTCCGTGCCGGATGATGCCGCCATGCTCCTGGGTCACACCTGGAAGGAACCCAGGCACGTCCACGAAGGTCACGAGCGGGATGTTGAACGCATCGCAAAACCGGACGAACCGGGCCGCCTTGGTCGAGCTCGCGATGTCCAGGACCCCGGCCAGCACCGCGGGCTGGTTGGCCACGATGCCGACCGAGCGGCCGCCGAGCCGGGCGAAGCCGACGAGGATGTTGCCGGCAAATCCTTCGGCGATCTCGAAGAACTGCCCATGGTCCACCACCGCCCGAATGACCCGGTGCATGTCGTAGGGACTGGCCGGCGACTCCGGAATCACCTCGAGGAGCGATTCCTCGCGGCGATCCTCCGGGTCGTCGGCGGGCATCGCGGGGGGCTCGTCGAGATTGTTGGACGGCAGGTAGGTCAGGAGTTCCCGGATCGACGCCAGGCATTCCGCCTCCGAGGCAGCAACCCGATGGGCGATCCCGGACACCTCGCCGTGGACATCCGCGCCGCCGAGCTGCTCGAAGGTCACTTCCTCGTGGGTGACCGTCTTCACCACGTTCGGCCCGGTGACGAACATGTAGCTCACGCCGCGGACCATGAAGATGAAGTCGGTGATGGCGGGGCTGTAGACGGCCCCGCCGGCACAGGGCCCGAGAATGGCGGAGATCTGGGGCACGACGCCGGACGCGAGGGTGTTCCGGAGGAAGATGTCGGCGTACCCGCCGAGCGACGCGACGCCCTCCTGAATCCGGGCCCCGCCGGAATCGTTGAGGCCGACCACCGGGGCGCCGTTCTTCACCGCGAGATCCATCACCTTGCAGATCTTCTCGGCGTGGGTTTCGGAGAGCGACCCGCCGAAGACCGTGAAGTCCTGCGAGAAGACGTAGACCAGCCGGCCCCCCACCCGGCCGGAGCCGGTCACGACACCGTCGCCCAGGATCTGTTGCTCCGCCAGACCGAAGTCGGTGGCGCGGTGGGTGACGAACCGGTCGAGTTCGACGAAGCTCCCCTCGTCGAGGAGGAGATCGAGCCGCTCCCGGGCGGTGAGCTTGCCCTTCTTGTGCTGCTGGGCGATCCGGGCCGCCCCACCACCCTGCTCGGCCTGGGCCTGGCGGTGGTGGAGGTCGTCGAGAAGCTGCCGGGGATTGGGCATCGGCGTTAGGCTCCGAACTGCGGGCTAGAAGCCCAGCATCTGGGTGAACTTCACGATGACGCTTCGTCCCGGGGCCACGTAGGGCTCCCCGGGAACCGAGATCCGCTGCTCGTTGAATACCACGAACAGGTCGCTCAGGGGGTGGTGGATCAGGTTGAAGCGGACATTGGCGTTGAGGAGGTGGCGCTCGGGGTCATACTGCGTGAGCGCATCGAGAAACATGTTGGTTGTGAAGCTGTAGTTGGCCCGCATGGTATAGAGGGTGGCGGTGAAGTGGGCCCGGGCCGGCTGGTCGAGATCGGCCGAGGTCCGGACCACGCCGCCGGTCGCCCGGAACCGATAGTTCGGGCGCCAAGTGCCCGACAGACTGATGGTCTTCTGCCGGCCGCTCCAGAGACCACCCGTGATCACGCGGAACGAGCTCGACAACGCCCGGCTCGGATCGGTGCTGCCGATGACCTGAGACTCGGTCCAGTCATAGCGGCCGGCCGGGATCGGCGCCACGTCGGGACTGATCGCGAACGGTTTCGCGATCACCTGGCGATTGGGGTTCAACGACAACTCGAAATACGCCCCATTGCTCATGAAGAATGTGTAGCCGGTATGCATGTTGTAGGCGATCGACCGGCCCTGGAGATCCTGGTAAAAGTTCCAGGCGACGTGAGGGTGCATTTCCCGAACGCCATGCTGCCTGGCCCACTGCGGCCGGGGCCGGATGCCGAAGTCGAAGAGGTATTTCCGAGCGGCGGTCCGGCGGTAGTAGCCAAGGTCGTCACGGAACCCCTCGCCGATCTGGAGAACGCCCGCCTTGCCGTGGAAGAAGTTCGACTCATAGTTGAGCGACGACCGCCAGGCGTACTGCCCTCGGCTGCTGCCAGGGGCGTCGGTTCCGACCAGATAGGAATTCCAGTCGAGTTTCTTGAAGAACCGGATGTTGGCGTCGCCACCAAGAACCCGATTGTAGTCGCCCGAGGTGTCGGTGGCCTGGCGGTTGAGGAACGTCATCCCGACATCGGTCCCGCCGCCGAGGTTCCGGCGAAGGCGGACGACCCCGTAATTCGTAGCCCGGCTGGTGGCCGACCCTTTGGTCTGCATCGACAACGCGCCGATGGTGAAGCCGCCGGTTTTGCCGGTGAGGCGAATTCCCGCGGGGATGGAGATGGTCCGGCCATTCCTGTCGAGCCCGATCCGGCGGCTGAAGAAGAGCAGCAGGTCCTCGTCCGGTGTCGGCGTCGTCGTGACCCGGTTGTTCCGGGCCGCATCGCCAACGTAGAAGGTGCCGGAGTTCTCGAGAAAGAACTCTCGTTTTTCCGGAAAGAACTGGCTGAACTGGGTGAGGTTGACCTGCTGCTCGTCCGCCTCGACCTGGGCGAAATCCGGATTGACGCTGGCATCGACGATGAGCCCGGCGCCGATGCCCGCCTTCAGGTCGAGCCCCAGGTCGGCGTTCTGGTCGAAGCCGACGGCGCCGGTCTCCCGGACCGTCCGCGCCGCCATGTAGGGCTTGAGCCGGATGTTCCGCCCCGCGCTCCGGAAGGTGAGGCCCTCGAGTTCACCGGCGAGCGACACCCGGGCCAGGTTGTACGCGCGGGGCACCGGCGCCCAAAAGGAGATTTCGTTCCGTCGGCGGATGCGCCGGCTGAAGTTGATCCCCCATCGATGGCCAGCCGCGGGGTCGAACCGGAGCGACCGGAACGGAATCGAGAACTCCGCGATCCAGCCGTCGCTCACCACCTTCGTCTTGACGCTCCAGGCCGCATCCCAGCTGGTATTGACCTCGCGACCCTCGTTGGCCACCTGCCGGTCGGCCCGGGCGCCCGCCGGATTGGTAATGAATACGTAGCCGTTCTGGCGGTCGCCGAAGGTATCGAGGAGAATCTCGAAGTCGTCCTGGTCGTCCTCCTTGAAATCCTTCTTGATGTCGTTCACGACCAACCGGCCGGGTTCCCGGTCATGGAGATAGGCGGCGACGTAGAGATTCCGGGTGTCGTATGCGACCCAGACCTCGGTCGGCTCGGAGGCCGGCCTGCCCTCATTCGGCTCGCTCTGCACGAAGCCCGACACCGGACGGGTCTCACGCCAGACGGGGTCGTCCAGCACGCCGTCGATCCGAACCGACTGGGCACCCGCGACCGCAACGGCGGCGACGGATGGCCGATCGGCCGCGACCCGCCGCAAGGCGGTGTCCGGCTTAAGGCCGGGCCCGGCCAGCGAGAGGAGCACCAACACAAGACTCACGACCGGGACCTCGGAAGAGAATCGATAGGCCAGCCCGCCGGGCCGCGAAAAACGCGGCAGACCCGGTCGGGGCCCGCCGCGTTCCGCGGAACATCAAACCACACCGATCATTCCATCGTATCGGTGATCGGCGGCAGCGGCTCCTGCTTCGGCGGCGCGCCGGTCTCGTCCTCGGGATAGCCCTTGACGACCACGACGATCCGGTGGTGGATCGGATCGACCTCGATCACCTCGACATCGGCGACCTGGTTTTCCTTGACGACATCGCCCGGGTTCTGGACATCCTCGAATCCGAGCTGCGACATCGGGGCGAAGCCCTCGAGATCGTTGCCCAGGTCGACGACGACACCCTTGTCCATCATTCGGACGATCCGGCCCTTGATCAAACTTCCCACGGGCAGGTTCTCGCCGATCTTGAGCCACGGATCCTCTTCGGCCTGCTTCAGACCGAGCGAGATCCGCTTGTTCTCGGCGTCGATGTTGAGCACCACGACATCCACCCCGTCGCCCTTCTTGACGACCTCCGACGGGTGCTGAACCCGCTTGGTCCAGGACATGTCGGAGATATGGATCAGGCCGTCGATGCCGGGCTCGATCTCCACGAAGGCGCCGAAGCTGGTGAGGTTCCGAACCTTGCCCTGAATCCGGGTACCCACCGGGTAGCGCTGCGGCAGGATCATCCACGGGTCCTGCTCGGTCTGCTTCATGCCGAGGGAGATCTTCTCTTCCGTCTCGTCGACCTTGAGGACCACCGCCTCGATGGTCTCGCCAATCGAGACGATCTTCGACGGGTGGCGGACGTTGCGGGTCCAGCTCATCTCGGAGATGTGCACGAGGCCCTCGATGCCGGCCTCGAGCTCGACGAAGGCGCCGTAGTTGGTGATCGAGACCACCTTGCCCTGTACCCGGGTGCCGACCGGATACTTCTCCGCGATGTCCTTCCACGGATAGGCCTGGAGCTGCTTCATGCCGAGCGAAATCCGCTCCCGCTGCCAGTCGATGTCGAGAATCTTGACCTCGACTTCGGCCCCGATCTGCACCATCTCGGTCGGGTGGGAGACCCGGCCGTACGACATGTCGGTAATGTGGAGCAGGCCGTCCACGCCGCCGAGGTCGATGAACGCCCCGAAATCGGTGATGTTCTTGACGATGCCCTTCCGGGTCTGGCCGGAGAGCAGTTCTTTCATCAGGTGCTCGCGCTTGCTGGCCCGCTCGTTCTCGAGAATGATCCGGCGGGAGACGACGATGTTGCGGCGCCGCTTGTTGAGCTTGATGATCTTGAACTCGAACGTCTGGCCGAGGAGTTCGTCGATGTTCGGAACCCGGCGGAGCGCGATCTGCGACCCCGGGAGGAAGGCATCGACCCCCATCACGTTGACCACGACGCCGCCCTTGATCTTCTTCATCAGGGCGCCCTGCACCGGCTGGTCGCTCTCGTGGGCAACGCGGATCTTCTCCCAGACCCGCATGAAGTCGGCCTTCTTCTTCGACAGCACGACCGCGCCCTCGCTGTCCTCGAGGTGCTCGAGAAACACTTCGACTTCTTCGCCCTCGACCGGACGCTCCTTGAACTCGTCGAGCGGGACGGAACCTTCGGACTTGAAGCCGACGTCGAGAATGACGGCGTTGTCGGTGATGCGAAGGACCTTCGACTTGACGATCTCGCCCTCGACGATCTGCGCCATCGTGCCCTCGTACATCGAGAGCATGCTTTCGTAGTCGGCGTCGGAATACGTTTCGTCGTAGAGGTCGGTTCGGACCCGGAGGCCCGTGACGGTGGCGAACTGAGCGGCGCCGGCTTTACGCGGCTTGGACATGGGGGATGCACTCGAGGGCCTCGATAAGGTGCCGAGGGCCCGGTTGGGGGTGAAGGTGGCCCCCGCCACCGGCGGGGTAAGGAGCGACAACTATAGCCGCGAAGTCACTTCAGGACAAGGCATTACGCGCCAGCGCGACGATCGTGGCCACCTGGTCCGGGAAGCCAAGGTGGGTGGTGTCGAGAAGGACCGCGTCGGCCGCCTGGCGAAGGGGGGCAACGGCACGGCCGGCGTCCAGAGTGTCGCGGGCGGCCAGGCGATCGGCCTCGAGCGCCACCAACCGGTCGTCCCCGGTCTCTCCGCGCTGGGCCAGACGGCGGCGGGCCCGGGCATCCGGCGTTGCGGTGAGGAAGATCTTGAGGACAGCCTGGGGGAACACCACGGTGCCGATGTCCCGGCCATCGAGAACCAGAACCCAGTCGTCGCTGGCTGCCGCCCGAAGCCGGTCGTTGACCCAGTCCCGAAGCGCCGGAATCACGGCGACCTCGGAGACCGCCGCGGTCACCTCCTCACTCCGGATTACGGCCTCGGCCCGGTCCCCGTCGAGGAACGGCACAATCTCCCGGCCGTCATGACGGAGGCCGAGACTGCGGCGGGCGGCCTCGGCGGTGATCGCGGCCGGATCGCGACTGCCGAGGTCGAGGGCCACGCGGGTGAGGCCTCGGTAGAGCGCCCCCGAGTCGAGATGATGGGCGCCGAGATCCCGGGCCACGGCGGCCGCGGTGGACGATTTGCCCGAGGCGGCCGGCCCGTCGATCGCGATGACCCGTCTCATGAAAGCCGGCCCCGTTTCACTTGATCGAGCAGATCGAAGAACCCCGGGAAACTCACCGCCACGCAGGCCCGATCGTCAATCGAGATCCGGGCCCCCGGAACGAGGCCGAGCACCCCGAACGCCATCGCGATCCGATGGTCGCCATCGGTCCGGATCCGGCCCCTCGGGGGATGGTCGCTGCCTTCGACCACCAGGGTGTTGCCCTCACCGGACGCTCGATAGCCGAGTCGCACAAGATTGGCTGCCATCAGGCCAAGGCGGTCGCTTTCCTTGACGCGGAGTTCGCCGACGTCCTCGAACCGGCTCACGCCCGCGGCGCGGGCCGCCACCACCGCGAGGAGAGGGATTTCGTCGATCAGCCCCGGCACTTCGGAGGCCGAGACGGTAGTGGCCCGGAGATCGCCGGGGGCGGCGTGGATGGCGCCGATCGGCTCGCCCAAGGTGGCACCCGCCGCCTCGGCCCTGACCGCCGCCCCCATCCGATGGAGGACGGCCAGGAATCCGATCCGGGTCGGGTTGAGGCCGACGCCCCCGAGGGTGAGAGCCCGCGCGCCAAGGACCCCGGCGCCGACCAGGAAGGCGGCCGAGCTCGAATCGCCGGGAATCGCCATGTCGAACGGCGGCACCGGCCCGCCGGCGGCGAGGTCGATCCAGCCCTCGTGGACCCGGAGATCGTAGCCTAACGCCGCGAGCATCCGCTCGGTGTGATCGCGCGACAGGCCGGCCGGCTCCCGCACCGACACCGGCACCCCACCGGCCACCCCGGCCAGGAGGATCGCACTCTTGAGCTGGGCGCTCGACACCGGGAGTTCCCAGCGGAGCGGGTCGAGCGGTCCGCCCCTGATCTCGAGCGGCAGCCGGTCGGCTCGGTCGGGAACGAAGCGCGCGCCCATCGCGGTCAGCGGATCGGTGACCCGTCGCATCGGACGGCGGCGGAGGGAGCGATCACCGGTGAGGCGGGCCGGGAAGCGGTGGGCGGCGAGCAAGCCCATCAGGAGCCGCGCCGTGGTCCCCGAGTTGCCACAGTGGAGCGAGCCCGCCGGACGGTGGAGGCGCCCGCGCCCGACCACCTCGAGCGCCCCTCCGGAACCCCGGAGCGGAGGCACCGCGGCTCCGAGTTGGCGGAGGACTCTGGCGGTCGACCGGGCATCGAGTGACGCCAACGGATCGACGATCCGGCTCCGGCCGCGGGCCATGCCGGCGAGCAGCAGAGCCCGATGGGTAATGCTTTTGTCTCCGGGGACGATAATCAAAACGTTAACCCAGGCTTCCGGGCCGATCAGGCCCTGACGCAGGTCGCTAGACGGTTGTGAAGTAACAACTTAGAATACACTACGTTAAGGAACCAGCGCTTGCAGTCAACTGCCACCAGGGGAAGTCCAGCCATTCCCGAGCCCGGCTCGCCCCCAAGCCCCGGCGGCCACGGCCCCAAAGACCTCTGGCTGTTGCCAACGCTGGTGGACGGCGGCGCCATTTCGGCGACTCAGGCGGAGGAACTCCGCACCAACGCGCCCGACAGTATCTGGCAGGGAATCGTCGAGCGCGGGTATTCGACCACGCCGAAGATTCTCGAGGTCATTTCGACCCGTTTCAAGGTTGCCGTCGCCGACCTGAGCAGCGTCTCCGCGCGGATCGGTGCCCTGCTCCCCGAACCGCTGGCCCGAAAATACCGGATCGTGGCGATCGGGGCGGACGATCGACTGATCCGGATCGCCACCGCGGACCCGCGCGACCTGGCATTGGAGCAGACGCTGGCGTTCGTAACCGGCCGCGATGTGCTTTTCCTGGCGGCGGCGCCCGACGAGATCGTGGCCAAGCTGGAGGAAGTGTATCGGCCCGAGGATGCGGTGAACCGGCTGGTGGACGGTCTCAACCCGGCTTCGGTCGAGACGATCGACGAGAGTTCGCCGCAGGAGACCCCACGGGATCCGGCACTCGACCCGCCCATGGCCCGGCTGGTCGACGCGATGATCTCGGATGGGGTCCGCGAGGGCGCCAGCGACATCCACTGCGAGCCGTTGGCCGAGGGAACGTCGGTCCGCTACCGGATCGACGGCGTGATGAAGGAAGTCATGCGGCTCCCGGCTTCAGCGGGGCCGGCGCTGGTCCGCCGGATCAAGATT
>JAYUZK010000170.1:0-2737 GCA_043751835.1 Gemmatimonadota bacterium
CGGGCCGAGATCAACAAGCAGTACGTCGGCTTCGTCTTCCAGCAGTACCATCTGATCGACAGCCTGACGGTGTATGAGAACATCGAAACCCCGCTCACCTACCGGGACTACGGCCGGGCCGAGCGGCAGTCCATGGTGGCGGACATTCTCGACCGGTTCCAGATCGTCGGGAAGAAGGATCTCTTTCCCAACCAGCTGTCGGGCGGCCAGCAACAGCTCGTTGGGGTGGCTCGCGCCGTGGTGGCCAGGCCGAAATTGATTCTGGCCGATGAGCCCACCGGTAATCTGCATTCCGACCAGGCCCGCGAAATCATGGAGCTGTTCACCCGGCTCAACGCCGAGGGCACCACGATCATCCAGGTCACCCACTCCCGGGACAACGCCCAGTATGGCAATCGCATCGTGCAGTTGAAGGACGGCTGGGTGGTCGGCGAAGATCGGATTCGCTGATCCCGTGGCCGACGCGCCTCTGGTCCTGATCGCCGACGACCAGCCCGATATTGTCGAGGCGCTCCGACTCCTGCTCAAGGCGGAGGGCTATCGAACCGTCACCGCGCACGTGCCCGAGGGCGTCGTGGCGCTGCTCGATCGCCATGAGGTGGACGCGGCGCTGATCGATCTCAACTACACCCGCGACACGACCTCCGGCCGGGAGGGCCTCGACCTCCTGTCGAGGATCCGCGCCATCGATTCGACCCTGCCGGTCATCGTCATGACCGCCTGGGGCAGCGTGGACAAGGCGGTCGAGGCCATGCGGATCGGCGCCCGGGACTTCATCGAAAAGCCGTGGGACAACGCCCGCCTCCTCACGACGCTCAGGACCCAGATCGACCTGGCCCGGGCCCTTCGGGCCGCGGGCCGGCTCGACCAGGAAAACCGGCTCCTCCGCCGGGAAGGTTTTCCCGAGTTGATCGCCGAGTCGGCCGCCATGCGTCCGATGCTCCAGGTGATGGAGCGGATCGCCCCGAGCGACGCCAATGTCCTGGTCACCGGGGAGCATGGCACCGGGAAGGAAGTCGTGGCCCGCTGGATTCACGCCGCGTCGAACCGGAAGGACAAACCGCTCGTCATCGTCAACGCGGGCGGACTCCCGGAGGGGGTGTTCGAAAGTGAGCTCTTCGGCCATGTCAAAGGCGCCTTCACCGACGCCAAGACCGACCGGATCGGGCGCTTCGAGATGGCCAACGGCGGAACCCTCTTCCTCGACGAGATCGCCAACATCGGTCTCGGGCAGCAGGCCCGCCTGCTCCGGGTCCTCCAGGCGGGAGAGCTCGAACGGGTCGGATCGTCCCAGACCCGGAAGGTGGACGTCCGGGTGATCGCCGCCACCAACGCCAATCTCAAGGCGGAGGTCGCGGCGGGTCGGTTCCGCGAGGACCTCCTGTTCCGGCTCAACACGATCGAAATCCACCTCCCGAGACTCCGCGACCGGCGGGAAGACATCCTCCCGCTCGCCCGGCATTTCCTCAAACGCTATGCCGATCGCTATCGTCGGGCGCTGACCGGCTTTTCCGATGACGCGGCCCAGGCGCTCCGGAGCTACGAATGGCCCGGCAACGTCCGGGACCTCGATCATGCCGTCGAACGCGCCGTGCTGATGGCCCAGGGCGATCGGATCGAAGCGTGGGATCTCGGTCTCGGCGGCGTGGCGGGGTCGCCGGCCGCGGCGGGCGGGCCCCGGAGCCTCGATGACCTCGAGCGGGACGCCATTCGCGACGCCCTCGCCCGATTCGACGGGAACGTGAGCCTCGCCGCCAAGGCGTTAGGCGTGAGCCGGTCCGCGCTCTACCGGCGCCTCCAGCGGTACGGCCTGACCGCCTCGTGAGGCGCTGATCTGTGCGGCGCCTCTCCCACGATCAGCGCATTTTTCTGCTGGCCCTTGGCGCGGGGGCGCCGGCGCTCCTCGTGGCCGCCATCCTGCTCTGGAACGCCGGTTCCCCGGGACTGCTGAGGGGAACCTTGATGGGCGCCCTCGCGGTCGGGTGGCTCGCCGCCGCCCGGGTCGCGCAGATCCGGGTGATCCGTCCGCTCCAGGTGATCGCCAATATCCTGGCCGGCGTTCGCGAGGGGCACTTCACCATCCGCGTGCGGGAGGAGGAAGGCCAGGATGTCCTCGGATCGGTCCGCCGGGAACTCAATGCCCTCTCCGAGACGCTCAAGGAACAGCGCCTCGGCGCGCTCGAATCCGATGCCCTGCTCAAACGGTTGATGGAGGAAGTCGACGTGGCTGTCGTCGCCTTCGATCCGGCCGGCGTTCTCCGGGTGGCCAATCGGGCCGGCGAGCGCCTCCTCGCCCAGCCGATCGAGCGCCTCCTGGGCCGGACCGCCGGGTTTCTGGGCCTCGACGTGTGTCTCGAAGGGGAAACTCCCCGCATCATCACCCTGACGCTTCCGGGGACGGGCAGCGGGCGGTGGGAGGTCCGCCGCCGGACCTTCCGGCAGGGGGGCCTCCCCCTCGATCTCGTCATGCTGACCGACATCAGCCGGGTGCTCAGGACGGAAGAACGCCAGGTGTGGCAACGGCTCGTCCGCGTCTTGAGCCACGAGATCAATAATTCGCTGGCCCCGATCAAGTCCGTGGCCGGCACCCTGGGACAGCTGCTTGCCAGGGAGCCCCGGCCCGCCGACTACGAGGACGACCTCCGCCGGGGTCTCGATGTCGTGGCCGCCCGAGCCGATTCGCTCGGCCGCTTCATGGCCTCGTACGCACGCCTCGCCAAGCTGCCGCCGCCGACCC
>JAYUZK010000171.1:0-14989 GCA_043751835.1 Gemmatimonadota bacterium
CCATCGACGATCAACTCGGTCCCGAAGGTGAGCGACTGGCGTGTCAAACCCCGACGGAGCAGCGTGTTCGGCGTTCCCCCTTCGACCATCCAGACTTCCTTGGTGCCGTCCGGCTTCTTGATCTCGATGTGAATCCAGGTGTGCGGATTCACCCATTCGAGTTTGACCACCTTCCCCTGAAGGCGGATCGGGGCGTCCTTGTCGAATTCGGCCCCGAAAGCATGATGGGCCAGCAACGGAGACACGACGCTGAGGCCCAAGGCCCCGGCGATGACGATCGAAAGTTTGGGGCGCATGGTGATCACCTCTCCTGGGTTTTCTTCGCGGCCTCGCGTTCGCCGGCCCGGGCGCCGCTCAGCACGTTCGCGATGGCGTAGTTCCCCTCGTGACAGCCATACTCGTAGATCAGGTCCGGCATCGCCTTGAACGGCACTTCGCCGCTCCAGGACTGGGTGTAGGTCGTCGAGTCGGCCACCGTAAAGCGGTAGAGGATCGTGGTCGGGTCGGCGCGGTGGAACCGCTCGGTCACCGTCACGTTCTCTCCCCCTCGCAGAACGGCCGAGTATGGTGGCCACGCCTGATCGGATTGCTGGGGGTGGATGTTGGTGGTTTCGACCACCAGCGTGTCGACGAGCCACCAGCCATGGGAATCGCCCATCCAGGGCCGGAGCTGTTTCGGCAGGTGCGGCCGGTTCTTGCCGAGCGGGATGATCCGGGCGTCGTGAACCATTTCCGTCAGGATCACGACGTGGTCCTTGGTCTGGACGATGGTGTAGTTGTTGTTGTAGAAATAGTTCGGCAGCATCGGCGGACCGGCGTTGGACCCGAACGACATGAGGCAGCGCTCGGCCAAGGGCCGGTTCTCGGGATTGTCAAACTCCCCGAACTGGGTCATCCGCTTGGCGAGCTCCCCGAACCGGGCCCGCGCCGCCGGGATGAGCGGCGGAATCTTGCCGTTCGGCGGATCGATGATCAACGAGCTCCTGAACTCGCCGTTGACGGCGGCCACCCGGTCGCCGGCGTCGATCCAGAAGTAGTTGTAGCCGCCGACCATTCCCGCGGCGCCGACCGATCCGTCGCCCCCTTTGGGCGGGGCCGGCCGGTTGGGATCGCTGTCCTTCTGGAGTTTCTCGATGGTGTCGGCCCGGATCTTCTCCAGCCGGACGACCTGGTCCTTGGTGAGGGCGCGTTCCTGGCCGGACGGCCGCTCGACCGGGGTGATGGTTCCGTTGGTCCAGTTGCCCTGGAGATCGGGATGGCCATCGGGGGCCCGGGGCACGACCCATTTCCCGGCCCGGCGGACCGGGCCCGGGCCCTGCGCGGCCGCGACGCCGGCCCCGGCCGCGAGAACGGCCAGGGCGACCGTGCCTAACACAGGTCGGGTTCGACTACGCATCAGCAGCCCTTCCGGTTACTTGATCGGGGTCTTCCGCAAGTGGCCATACATCAGCTCCGTCACGAACTCCACGCACTTGAATTGGCCGAGCCGGGCGTCCGGGTTCACGTCACGGTAGAGCATGAGCCGGATCGTCCACGGTTTGGAAAACGTCCTCGGGTCGTCGATCGTGGCCTCGTACCGGATGTGATCGGGGCCGGTCATCGTGTACCGCTCCACCACCGTCATGTCCTCGCTGTGGTGGTTCCCCGCCCGGTCGAACCAGCTCCAGTCATTGAAACCACTGGCCAGAACCACGAACGTATCCCCTTCCCAATGACCGACCGACTGGCCCATCCAGGTATCGACCTGCGGCGGCC
Organism: Gemmatimonadota bacterium; assembly: GCA_043751835.1. Taxonomy (GTDB): domain Bacteria; phylum Gemmatimonadota; class Gemmatimonadetes; order Gemmatimonadales; family GWC2-71-9; genus SHZU01. Next base: position 1,756 of record JAYUZK010000171.1, read on the forward strand.
CCGGATCCTTCAAGTAAACATTGCGGACGGCTCCCGCATACTCGTAAGCGATGAAGAAGGCTTTAGCGCTCTGGACGATCTGGAAGGGAAAGGGCATATAGGTGGCCCGCGGCACACCCGGCAGGTAACACTTGATCTCGGGGTCGCGGTTGATCCAGTCGGCCCGATTCTCGTCCCGCCTGGCCCGCGCTTCGGGGAGGTAGGGAATCTCGCCGCCGACCACGATGCCCGAGCCTGCCGGCACCGACCCGACGGCGCCCAGGGCGAGGACCTCCTTGGCCGGTACCGGAACCACCGGACCGGGCCGCATCGCCAGTGCGGCGCGGGCCAGATGCGGCTCGATGTCGTAATGGGCGTTGCCGAGGGCCTGCCAGATCCCGTTCAGGTCGGGTTTCCCGGCGGCGGTCCTGGGAATGGCTGGGCGCTGGGCCTGGCATGACGCCGCGCCGAAGAGAAGCACCGCCGGCATCACCGAAACGAGCGCGGCTACCACCATCATGGAGCGCCTGACGACACCTGACATCCGAAATCCTCTCACGGAATGACTGATAGCTAGCGCGAACGCTCACCCTTGGGCAACCCCAGGTCAGCCTGCTGAGAACGCCTGGCGCAGGCCCTCCCTTGCCTTTTCCTCCGAGCCCCATAGCTTCTCCCGCCCTTTCCACAGCCACATACTCGCCCGCCTCCCCAACCTGAAGGAAACCGATGCCGAATCGAAAACTCTGGCTGCTCATGACGATGGCGCTGACCGCGGGCGCAGTTCCGGTCGCCGCCCAGAAACCGGCAGTCAAGACGCTGACGACCCAGGACCAGGCCGAGATTCAGCAGTTGTACGCCCGGTACAACCTGGCCATCGACGCCGGGGATTCGGAAGGATACGCCGCGACGTTTACCCCGGACGGAGTATTCAACGACAACGTCGGCCCTGATGCGATCGTGAAGTTCGCGGACACGTTCCACGCGGGGCTCGGCGCCCACGTGCGCCACTGGAACTCCAACCTCATGATCCTGCCGACCGACGGCGGCGCGAGCGGTCAGGTCTATCTGATGCTGATCGACTTCGCCACCGCGCCGCCCAGCATCGCGGCGTCGGGGAGTTATGCCGACGAACTCGTCAGGACGGCGCAGGGATGGCGATTCAAGAAGCGGGCGGTTCGGATCGACACCAAGCCGACCAAGCCGAATTAACTCTAGCGGTCGAGATCCTCGATCCGCTCCACCCCCGGCTTCCGTGTTTGCTGGAGCCGGGCCGCGGTTCGCTCGACCTGCCGCATCACCCGGAGAAAATTCCCGCCCACCACCTTCGCCACCTGCGCGTCCGTATACCCCCGGCGGAGCAGCTCCGCCGTGAGATACGGATAGCGGGAGACGTCCTCGAGCCCCTTCGGGTGGTTGGTGAGCGAGCCGAAGTCGGCCCCGTACCCGACGTGATCGATCCCCGCCAGCTTGACGATGTGGTCGACGTGATCCGCCACCTCCGCCAGCGTTCCCGACTCCATCTTGCCCATCATGTCGGTGAGCCAGACCAGGTACTCCGCCGAGGCCCGTTTGGGGTCATCGGGATACTTGGCCAGGTACTCGCGTTCCTTGCTGAGCAGGCTGCTCGCCTGTTTCGCGGCGATCGGATTGACGAAGCCCGGGAAGATGTTGACCATCACGATCCCGCCGTTCTTGGGCATCAGCTTGAGGATGCTGTCCGGCACGTTACGAGCATGATCGGCGATGGCGCGGGCGGAGGAGTGGCTGAAGATCACCGGCGCCTCGGACACCCGGATCGCGTCCGACATGGTCCCGTCGGATACGTGCGAGATGTCCACCATCATGCCGACCCGGTTCATCTCCCGGACCACGGCCTCGCCAAACTTGGTCAGGCCGCCGTGCTTCGGCGCCTCGGTGGCGGCGTCGGCCCAGGCGGTGTTCCCGCCGTGGGTGAGGGTCATGTACCGCACGCCGAGGTCGTAGAACATCCGGACGTTGGCCAGTGAATTCTCGATCGCGTAGCCGCCCTCGATCCCGATCAGCGAGGCGATCTTGCCGCGCGCGTGCTGCCGGACGATATCGGCCGCGGTCGTGGCCCATCCCAGCGACGGCGATTGGTCGACCATCCGGCGGATCACGTCGATCTGCTCGAGCGCGTAGGTCGCTCCACCCTTGTCCACGAACGAGGCCGGCACGTAGGCGGCCCAAAACTGCCCGCCGACCATCCCCTTCTTCATCCTGGGGAAGTCGGTATCGATGCGGTCGAGCGGCTGCTCCGGATTCATCCGGGCCAGATCGTTGTGGGCCCGTTCCCGGAGCATTTCGGGCAGATCATTGTGAGTATCGATCATCGGCGTGGCCCGGTGAATGGCACGGGCCCGGGCGAGGTACTGGTCGGCGGGAGTCTGGGCCGCGGCTTCGCGGGCGGTCAAGAGCAACAGCAAGGTCACGAGTGATCGCATCATCGCCTCTGGCGAGAGAGTTGGGGCAGTCGCGGAATGCCTTGAGGGTACATCCTCCCGGGCCCGGCCGCTACCGCCGCGCCGCCGACCCTCTACCTCGCGATGGCCCAGCGGAGCTACGCCTCCCTTACCCGGATCGGGAGCGTGACCATCGTCTTCCCGAGCCACTGGAGCCGTTTCTGAACGGCCATCGGCGTCTCGTTGTGGAGGAGCCGCTGATACCATCGCTCCCGCTCGAAGATCAGCCGGCCCGCGAAGAACGTGGTGCGCGGGAACTCCGCCGCGATCTCAAGGCAGAGGCGCTCCGCCTCCTCAACGACGTCCGTCGCGACACCCATGCGGCTCGCGGCACCCAGGCCCAGCCCGTTCGCCAGCCGGACGTATTCCTCGAGCGCGTGTTCGGTCCGCTGCTTGAGCTGCGCCATCGCCTCCTCACCCTTGAACTCGCCCGAGTCGATCACCGCCACCGAGATGAAGACCAGGTTCCCGAAATGACCCGGGAACGCCCGAACCGCGTTCAGCACGGTGTGGATCCCGACCCCATTGTATCCGGAAACGAGGATGGCGGCCGTCGGCCGCGCCGGATCGGGCGGGCGGACCGGCCCCTCGGGCATCGGAAGGTCCTTGAGCTCCTCGTAGAGCTGGCGAACCAGGCTCGCCGCGCCCCGGTAGTGCCGGCGGATCAAGGAAAAGATCAGCACGCAGATCGCCGTGACCGAAAGCGTGATCCAGCCGCCCTCCCGGAACTTTTCGGCGATGGTGACCACCAGAATCGTCACACAGAGCAGGAACGACGAGCCGAAGAGCGCGGTCCGGCGGAGCCACCGGGGATCAGTCCCGCGCTGGCCGATCCAGTAGATCAGCATCCCGAGCATCGACAGCGAGAACGTCAGGAACACGTTGATGCTGTACATCACCAGCAGGTGGCCCACGTCGCCCCGGGTGTAGAGCAGAGCGGCCAGGGACGCCGCGCCCATCAGCACGATGCCGTTCTGAGTGGTGAGCCGCTCGCTGAGCGCCGCAAACCGGTGCGGCACCCACGAGTCCACCGCCATGTTGGCGAGGACCCTCGGCCCGTCGATGAAACCGGCCTGGGCCGCCACGACCAGCAACAGGCCTTCCGACAGCAGCGTGACGACCACGAACACCGCGCCGAGCGGCCAGTGGCCCGCCATCCGCTCCACCAGCACGGCGTTCATGGTCTTCCCGTCGACCGGCCGGACCTGCCACAGCAGATAGCACAGCAGCAACCCGGACGCCGTGACCGCGAGGGACACGGCCATGTAGGTCATGGTCCGGCGGGCGGTCTGGACCCGGGGTTCCCGCATGATCGGGACTCCGTTGGACACCGCCTCGATCCCGGTATAGGTGCCGCCGCCCAGCGAATAGGCGCGGACGAAGAGCAGCGCCAACCCGGCCAGGCCGACCGACGACAGGCCCTGCGCGGCGCCCGACCGGACCGACTCGGCGGTCGCGACAACCTGCGGCAGGTGGGCCAGCACGCCATAACTCAGGACGACGGCATGGGTGACCAGAAAGACCAGGAACACCGGGAGCATGGCGATCACCGATTCCTTCACCCCCCGGATGTTGAGAACCGTCAGGGCGAGGAGGAACCCGATTTCGATCGTCAGTTTGAGCGGCAGGTACCGGTGCGGGACGAAGCTGAAGATCGCATCCCCGGCGGCCGCGAGACTTGTGGTGATGGTGAGGACGTAGTCAACCAGCAGCGCGGTACCGCTCACCACCCCGGCCCGGGGGCCGAGGAGTTTGGTCGCCACGACGTAGCCGCCTCCCCCATGCGGGAACTGTTCGATGATTCTGCTGTAGGCCGAGGCGATCAGGAACACCGTCGTCGCCATCAGGCCGGCCAGGCCTAGCGCCAGCCAGACCTGCTGGCCCAGGGCGAGGAAAGCCGCCTCCGGCCCGTACGACGAGGACGACAGGCCATCAGCGCCGAGACCGACCCACGCGAGGAACGGGACCAGCGACAAGCGATGGAACAGTCGGTCGTCATCGAGGGGCCGGGGAGCCCCGAGCAGCGCTCGGCGGACGCGGGCAAACGGGCCAGATTGGGGGCGCATGCCGACAAGGATATCCGGATCCCCGTTAGGGAAGTGTTAAGGCCGACTAGCGCTTCTCCAACCCGGCCGGCGGAGTAGATTCCAGCATCCGACCCACCGTAGAGCATCCGATGACCGCACCCCGGCCCGGCCGGCTCCTCCTGCTGTTGCTGGCACTCGCCGCGCCGCTCCATGCCCAGGCCCCCGACCGCTGGCAACCGATCCGCGATTCGATCGAAAAACAGCTGGTCCGGGTCAGCGGCGCCGCCATGGCCGTGGCCGTGGCCAAGGACGGCAAGATCATCTGGGAACAGGGCTTCGGCTGGGCCAACCGGGAGAAGATGATCCCGGCCACCCCGAACACCATGTTCTCCCTGGCCTCGATCTCGAAGCCGATCACCGCGACCGGGCTCATGGTTCTGGCGGCGCGCCACCAGGTGGACCTCGACCACCCGGCCAACGACTACCTCGGCGTCGGCAAGCTGACCGGTCTCGCCGGGGACGCCTCGGCCGCCACCGTGCGCCGGGTCCTCAACCATTCGGCCGGGTTGCCGCTCCACTATCAGTTTTTCTACGCCAACGAGAACCGTCATCCGCCGACCATGGACGAGACCATCGCCCGGTATGGCATCCTGGTCTCCGCCCCCGGCGAACGATTCCAGTACTCGAACCTCGGCTTTGGCATCATCGACTACATCATCAGCCGGACGTCCGGACAGTCCTACCGGGACTTCATGCGGCGCGAGGTCTTTCTCCCGCTCGGCCTGACCCATACCTCGATCGACATCGGCCCCGGGCTCGAGCCGTACGCCGCCGAGCGGTACGAGCGGCACGGCCAGCCGGTCCCGTTCTACACCTTCGATCACAATGGGGGTTCGGCGGTCTACTCGAGCGCCCACGATCTGGTCCGATTCGGAATGTTCCACCTCAAGGACCACCTCGCCGACCAGCGGCCGATCATTTCCGATTCGCTGATCGACATAATGCACCAGCCGCTCTGGCCGAACGCGTTCGACTCGATCACCGGCTACGGTCTTGGATGGGTCAGCCACCAGAGCGATCACGGCTTCCGCCTGTTCGAACACAGCGGCGGGATGCCGGGCGTCGCGACGACGCTCAACATCTACCCCACCGAGCACCTGGCGATCGTGGCGCTGACCAACGGAGGCGGTGATCCGTTCTCCATTGCCCAGGACATCGCCGCGATTCTCCTGCCCAGGTACGGCGATTCCTTGAAGGCCGACCGGGCCCACAAGACGCCCCCGCCGGTCACCAAGTTCACCCCGACGCCGGAACTCATCGGCACCTGGGAAGGCACCCTGCGGACCTGGCAGAAGAGCCTTCCCTTCCGGCTCACCGTCCTGGCCGACGGCGACGTGAAGGTCCGGATCGGCCCTGAACCGAAACCGAACACGGAGGACTCCGAGGACACCCAGCTCGAGTCGTTGCTCAACGGCGTGGAATGGACCCGCCCGGTCCTGAGCGGGCGATTTGCCGGAACCATCCCGACCCCGGACGCAAGCTGGACACCGCACAGCATCGCGCTCGACCTCCGGCTGGTCGACGGCAAGCTGCGCGGCCAGGCCAGCGCCCAGACGCCCGACACACCGGTGTACTTCTCGATCGCGTCGTACGTGGAACTGGCCAAACGGCCGTAGGAACAATCGCATGCATCGCGTCCAACACCTGACCGTTGCCCTTGCCGTGGCGGCCGCGCCGCTCGCGGCTCAGGCCCAATCCGAAGTCCGCCCCCTTGGCGACATCGCCCTCACCCCGGACGGAACAACCGTCGCCTGGATCGGCGCCCGAACCGCCACCGACCCGGCCGGACTCAACTGGACCACCGTTGGCGCCGGCACGGCCGCCCGCCGGATCGCCGCCCCGGTCGCCGACGGGACCGCCCGGAATCTCGTCTGGTCCCCGGACGGCACTCGGCTCGCCTTCCTCGGGGTGGCCCGGTCAGGCGGCCGGCCGGCGCTGTTCCTCGCGGCACGGGCCACCGGAGCCGTTAGGCGGGCCGCCCTGCTCCGTGGCAACGTGGCTCACCTCCGCTGGTCCCCCGACGGGAAGCGGATCGCGCTCCTCTATACCGAGAACCCGAGCCGGCCCTCCGGCCCCCTGGCCCCGCAGGCCCGGGACACCGGCCTGATCGGGCTCCAGTTCGACATCCAGCGGCTCGCCATCGTCGATGTGGCAACTGGCACCCTCCGGCAGATCTCCCGGCCCGATCTCTACGTCCACGAGTTCGAGTGGTCGCCCGATGGAAGCCGATTCGTGGCGGCGGCCGGACCCGGACCCGGCGACAGCGGCTGGTATATGGATCAGCTCTGGATCATGCCGGCGGATGGTACGGTGCCCCGCTCCCTCGGCGCGCCCGGGATGCAGATCGGGTCGCCGGTGTGGTCACCCGACGGCCGCCGGATCGCCTACCTGGGAGGCCTCCTGAGCGATGAGGTCGCCCCGGGCGGTGATGTCTACCTGATCGATGCCGCCGGCGGCCCGCCCAGGAACCTCACCCCCGACATCAAGGTCTCGCCCGACTGGCTCGCGTGGCGGGGATCCGAAATTGTCTTCACCGCCTGGGCCGACGGCGGGACCGGCATCGGCACGGTCGATCCGGCCACCGGTACCCACACCGTCCGCTGGCAGGCCGGGGAGACCATCACAGCGTTAGGCGATGCCTGGGGCGCCAGTCTGGCCCTCTCCGCCGATGGCAGAGTCTCGGCCCTGATCCGGCAGTCCTTCCAGATGCCGCCGGAACTCTGGGCCGGCCCGATCGGCGGCTGGACACAGGTGACCCATGTCAACGAGGGCGCCACGCCGTCCTGGGGCGCCGCCGAAAGCCTCCACTGGCGGAGCGATTCACTCCCGATCCAGGGCTGGCTGATTTACCCGAAGGAGTACGACCGGAGTCGCCGCCACCCGATGGTGGTGGTGGTCCACGGCGGGCCGGCTGCCGCGCACATGCCCCGCTGGTTTACCGCGGGCAACGCAACCGAGCAGGCGCTCCTGAATCGCGGCTATTTCATCTTCCTGCCGAACCCGCGCGGAAGCCAAGGCTTCGGCCAGGCCTTCACCCGCGCCAACGTGAAGGACTTCGGCTACGGCGACCTCCGCGACATCCTCGCCGGCCTCGACGAAACCGCCCGCCGCGCCCCAATCGACACCGCCCGGGTCGGCATCACCGGCTGGAGCTACGGCGGCTACATGACGATGTGGGCCGTCACCCAGACCCACCGGTTCAAGACCGCGGTGGCCGGCGCGGGCCTCGCCAACTGGCAGAGCTACTGGGCCCAGAACGGTATCAACGAATGGCTCCTCGGCTATTTCGGCGGCACCGTCTACGACGACCCCGCCATCTACGCCCGAAGCGCCCCAATGACCTTCATCAAGAACGCCCGGACGCCGACGCTGATCCTGGTGGGTGAAAAGGACGTCGAGACCCCGGCTCCGCAATCCTATGAATTCTGGAAGGGACTCCTCAACAACGGCATCGAGACCGAGTTCATGGTCTATGCCGATGAGGGTCACCGGATGACCAAGCCGGCCCATGTCAAGGATCGGGTCGAACGCTCGCTCAAATGGTTCGACCGTCACCTCAAGGCAACCGGAGCGACGCCCTGATGTCCGAATTCGCCAATCCGACCCGCCTGCTGCGCTCACTCGCGCCATAGGAGGGGGTCGGGCTCAAGGCGGTGGCCCCGCTACAATTCGCCTGATGTTTGGCCTATTCCCGGAGATTGAACCATGCTGCCCTTCTTCCTCGTCGGCGTACTGGCCGCGACGATCGGTGACTCGTCGTTTGCCACGCGCCGCCTGGCCGTCATTGACCGATTGGCGGGACAGCTGTTGATCGTCCCCAGCCAGTCCTCTTTCAAGGGCGATGACCAGGCCGGCTTCCAGCAGGCCACCGACTTCTACTACCTGACCGGGCTTGGCGATCTGGTCGGGAGCGTTCTGGTCCTCGACGGCGCGGGGCGGAGCTCGAGCCTGTTCCTCCCCCGCCCGAACCTGGCGATCACACGTCCGCCGGCGCCAACCCCCGGTTTCGACGAGGTACTGCCGGTCGATTCCCTCGATCTCTGGCTCCGGCGCCGATTCCCATCCGTAACCGGCGTCCTCATCTCGCCTAACGACCCGCGCGGCCAGGTCAAGCTGCCGATGCCGATGGCCGGCACGGTAACCCGGTGGGAGCAGTACCTCGGAACCCTCGGCTGGTCCCGCGCGGTTGCCGCGGGCCTCGAGGTGACCCGGCCAGTCCGCGAGATCAAGGATGCCGGCGAAGTCGCGACCGTTACCCGGGTCGGCGCCATCAGCGGGGCCGCGATGATGGTCGGGATCCGCGCCCTGAAACCGGGCCTCCGGCAGCGGCAGGCGGAAGCCAAGGTGGTCACGTCCTGCCTCGAAGCCGGCGGTCGGCCATCGTTCTGGCCTTGGGCGATGTCCGGCCCGCACGCCGTCTACACCGATCTCTTCAACTCGTTCGTCGACTACGACAGCCACGACCGCGTCATGAGAGCCGGCGAAGTGGTCCGGGTGGACGTCGGCTGCCAGCTCGAGCACTACATGGGCGATGTCGGTCGCACCGCGCCGGTCAGCGGGCGCTTCTCACCCGGGCAGCGCGAGGCGTGGGACCTCTTCATCTCCGGGTACCGGGCCGGGCTCACGGTGTTCAAGGGCGGAGCAACGATCACGGATATCTACCAGGCGGCCCTCGCGAAGATCCGCATGGTGGCGCCTAGCCTCAAGACCGCCGAGGGGAAGAGGGCGGCCGAAATCCTGTTGGGGCCCAACGGAACCGACGCCTGGGAAGTCCACGGGGTCGGGCTCGATGACGCCGAAGGAATGCCGGCCGTGCTGAAGGCGGGCATGACCGTTGCGTACGAGCTGATGTTCGCGGTGAACGGCGACGGGTTCTATCTCGAGGATATGATCCTGATCGAGCCGAACGGGTACCGGCTACTCACACCGGGCCTGCCGTACACCGCGTCGGAGATCGAGGCGGTCATGCGAACCGCGCCTCACATATAGCCGTCGCGCCGGAGCGTCTCCAGCCCGCCCCCGTCGTCCTTGTCCTGAGCGCGTCCCGACCGTTCCGCGACGTTCGCGTAGCGTCCGGACCGGAGCTCCACCAGAATCTCCGCAACCGTCCGGGCGTCGGACTGAACCGGGGCTGTACAGGGACCGCAGCCCAGGGACCGATAGCGCGTGCCCTCGCCCTGGTTGTAGTAGAGCGGCACCGTGGGAATCCGCTCCCGCTCGATGTACTCCCACACGTTCACTTCCGTCCAATCCAGGAGCGGATGAATGCGAACGTGGGTTCCGGGAGCAAAGTCGGTATTGAACTGGTTCCAGAATTCCGGCGGCTGGTCGCCGACGTTCCACTGGCTCCGCACGGTTCGGGGCGAGAAGTACCGCTCCTTGGATCGGCTCCCCTCCTCGTCGGCCCGCACCCCCACGATGACCCCGGTGAACGGCTCGGGATTGACGTCCGGCTCGTAGAGACCGGTATCGTGGTTGAGACGCAACCGCGGCCAGACCCCGCTCAGCGTGTTCCTGAGCGCGTCGGTCTTGAGAAGGCCGCAGCACGCGATACGGTCCACCGTTCCGTCGGGAAAGGTTCGTTTCGCCTCCAGCGCCTCGCGGTTCTGGCCCACGATCATGGTGAGCCGCCATTCCAGGGCAAGCCGGTCGCGATACCGGATCATTTCGGGAATCTTGTACGATGTGTCGATGTGGACCAGCGGGAAAGGCACGTGCCCGAAGAACGCCTTTCGCGCCAGCCACAGCATCACCGTACTGTCTTTGCCGATGGACCAGAGCATGCAAAGGCCGCGGAATGCGGCGTAGGCCTCCCGGAGAATGAAAACACTCTGCGCTTCGAGCCGGTCAAGATGATCCATTCAGCCCACCCTCACCTGGTGTCGGTCGAGGTAGGCGATGACCCGGTTCGTCGCCTCGTCGAGGGACAACGCCTCGGTATCGAGCCGAAGCTCGGGATGCTCCGGGATTTCGTACGGGTCGTCGATCCCGGTAAAATGCTCGATTTCTCCCCGCCTCGCCTTGGCGTAGAGGCCCTTCACGTCACGTCGCTCGCATTCTTCGAGCGAGGTGGCAACGTGAACCTCGACGAACCGCCGGCAGAGGCCCCGCACGAACTGCCGCGACTCCTCGTAGGGCGACACGAAGGACGCCACGACGGACACGCCGTTCGTCTCCAGCTTGCTGGCCAGATACCCAACCCGCCGGAGGTGCGAGTCCCGCTCCGGGCGGGTGAACCCGGTCGCCGGAAAGATGTCGCGAACGGTGTCGCCGTCGAGCCGCTCAACCTGGAGCCCTTGGCTCCGCAGTTCGTTGTACACCCGGTCGGCGATGGCGCTCTTCCCTGCCCCGGAAAGACCGGTGAACCAGATCACCGCGGGCTGGAGCTGCTCCCTCCCGAAGCGAAGGCGGTCCCAGGCCCGCTCGTGCAGCCAGTACAGCCCGATCTTCGCGACGAACTCCGCCCCCCCGACCGCGAGCGAGAGACCAAGGCGTCCGGTCGCAATGAAGACCAGAAGGGACGTCGTCAGCGTACCGACAACTCGCCACGACAGGGCTTTGGCCACGGAACGGGCGTGGGTTTCGCGGAACATCACGAGCCGATCATTCGATCACCACGCCGCGCGCCACCAACAGTCGGCGGATTGCCCCAATCTGGAAGCCCTCCGCCATCTCCGGCAACAGCGACAGGTCCGGCTCGAAGTCGGTCGGAGCGTCGGTACCCAGCCAGATGGTGTGGATCCGGCTCGGGTCCACCGGCGTGCGGATGAGATCGAGCTCCGCGGCCGTCAGCTCCGCGGCGGTGACGACGAGAATCAGCCCGGCATCCAGCATGAGGTTGGCGACCTCGCCGAGACGGCGGAGATGCTCGTGACGATGAGCGCCGGTCCGCTCCAGATCGGCGTCTACCCCGTAGAGAAGGTTTCCGATCCCGAGGAAGTACACCACGCGACCTTCTTCGAACAGGTGGGCCTCGAGAGCTCGACCAAGGCGCTTGCGGTCCGTATTCCGCGGCCCGGTAACCAGGATCACCGCCGGTTGCTGGCCGAACCGCTCACCGCGTCGCTCCCAGGCAATGCCGCTCGGTTCCCACTTGGCGTTCCGCACCAGCACGCCCTCGCGCACGGCCGCCTGTGGATCGGGAAGGGCCTCCCGGACGATCCCTCCTCCGCGGATCTCCCACTCGTCGACCACCACGAAACGGCCGGTCGCCGCGACCCCGGCCGCCGGATCGACGGCCACCGGCCGGTCGAGCCGCAGGATGCACTCGGCGACCTCGTGGCGCCCGACATGGTCGGTGGCCTCGCGGGCCCCAAGGTCCGCCGAGTCGAAAAGCTTCTCCACCACCTCGAGTTCCGCGTGAACCGACGCCGTCCCGATCTTGAACTGGTAGCTCCGGCCGCGGACGAGAGGGGTGGCGTCAAGCCAGAAGAGCGACACACGAAGACGCGCGGCGACCGCCGGACGCGGCTCGTCGACCCGACAGGCCACTTCGCCACGGGACACATAGATCTGGTCACAAAGGGTGAAGCCGGTTGCCGACCCTGCCTCGGCCGCGGTGACCGGTGGCACGTTGAAGCCCTCGATCGTTCGGACCCGGCTGCGCTTCCCCGACGGGTAGAACCTCACCTCGTCGCCGACCCGGAGCCGACCCGACGCGATGGCACCGGCGACAATCCGCCGCTCGTCGCCCATCGCGGTGAACTTGTAGACGCCCTGCACCGGCATCCGAAACGGCATCTCGGTCGGAGGGACCGCCTCCTCGAGGCGGTCGAGATACTCCACGACCGTCGGGCCATCGAACCAGGCGGTGGCCGGCGATCGGCTGGCCAGATTGTCCCCCTCGCGGCCAGACACCGGAATGCAGGCTTCCACCCGCACGCCATGCGCGCCAAGGAACTGACGGACCTCGCGCTCCAGCGCGCGGAAGACCGCCTGGTCGTTCCCTACCAGGTCGATCTTGTTGATCAGCACCGCGACATGCCGGACGCCGAGCAGCGGCAGAAAGCGGCCATGACGCCGGGTGTTCTCCTGCACACCCTCGCGGGCGTCGACCACCAGCAGCGCCGCCTCGGCCCGGGCCGCACCCGTGATCATGTTCTTGAGAAACTCGAGATGCCCGGGCGCGTCGATGATGATGTACGGCCGCTTCGGCGTCCGGAAGAACACCCGCGCCGACTCGATCGTGATGCCCTGTCCCTGCTCGTCCTTCAGCGCATCGATCAGGAAGGCATACTCGAACGGCTTCGAGTTCCGGGCACAGCTGTCCCGCACCTGCTGCAGCTTGCCCTCGGGCAGCGTGCCGGTATCGGCGAGGAGGCGCCCAATGACGGTGCTCTTCCCATGATCGACATGCCCGACGACGGCGATGTTCATCCGTCCCGGACGTCCTCGGCCGAACAAAACGGGAGTGGCATCGGTTCCATTCTGGACTCGCATGACCGTTGAGCCGGTGGGTCCCTCACCCGGTCCCTCACGGGGAGGAGAAATCTATGGGCAGCCCGTGTGAGCAGGCAACAAATCGGGCGGTGCCGAAGGCCCACCGCCCTACCGGCGTGACTTGAGCCGCGCTAGCGCCCGCCGAAGTCGCGCGGCGTACGGCACCACGGTGGTATCGGCTTGAGCCAGGAGCCCTGGCGATCCGGGCATCGTTCTACCTGATGACGTGCTCCGCCAAGATATTGCCCC
>JAYUZK010000172.1:0-5686 GCA_043751835.1 Gemmatimonadota bacterium
GGCAGAACCACCGGTTTCACATACTCCCAGAGCCCCTCATTCCCGCCTTCCCTGCCAAACCCGCTCTCCCGATACCCGCCGAAGCCGCTCGCGGCGTCGAACACGTTGGTGCAGTTGATCCAGACCGTCCCGGCCTTTATCTGCGGTGCCACATCGAGCGCGGTGTTCAGGTTTTCGGTCCAGATACTGGCGGCGAGCCCGTACCGGGTGTTGTTGGCGAGCTCGACCGCCTCGGCCGGCGTGCGGAATGTCATCGCCACGACCACGGGCCCGAAGATCTCATCCTGCGCAATCGTCGAGACCGGGGCGACATCCGTGAAAAGGGTCGGCGGATAGAAGAGACCGCCGCTCGGGCACTGCCACGAGGGCTGCCAGATCGCGGCCCCATCCCGGACACCCCGCGCCACCAGCGCCGTGATCTTTTCGAGCTGCACTGGAGCAACAATGGCGCCGATGTCGATGCCCTTGTCGAGCGAATCCCCGACCCGCAACGTTTCCATCCGGGCCCGGAGCTTGTCGTACAGCTTTGACGCGACCGGCTCCTGCACGAGAATCCGGGACCCCGCGCAGCACACCTGGCCCTGATTGAACCAGATGGCGTCCACCACACCCTCGACCACACTGTCGAGATCGGCATCGTCGAAGACGATGAACGGGGACTTCCCGCCAAGCTCCAGAGACAGGCGCTTGCCGCTCCCGGCGGTGGCGATCCGGATCGCGCGACCCACCTCGGTCGAGCCAGTGAAGGCGATCTTGTTGACGTCCGGATGCCGCACCAGCGCTTCGCCGGTTTGACCGTCTCCGGTGACGATGTTGACCACGCCAGGCGGCAATCCGACCTCGGCGCAGAGTTCGCCGAACAACAAAGCCGTGAGCGGCGTGTATTCGGCCGGCTTGAGCACGACCGTATTCCCCATGGCGATGGCGGGCGCGATCTTCCACGCCAGCATCAGGAGCGGAAAATTCCACGGAATGATCTGCCCGACCACCCCGACAGGCGTCTGCCCCGCCATTTCCGTCTCCATCAGAGCGGCCCAGCCGGCGTGATGGTAGAAGTGCCGCGCCACAAGCGGAACGTCGATGTCCCGGGATTCGCGGATCGGCTTACCGTTGTCGAGACTCTCGAGCACGGCGAAGAGCCGGCTTTGTTTCTGGAGGTGCCGGGCGATCGCGTAAAGGTGACGAGCCCGGCCGTGGCCGCCTAACGCCTGCCACGCGGGCTGGGCCGCCCGGGCCGCCGCGACCGCCCGGTCAAGATCGACGGCGGAGCCCTCGGTCACGACCGCGAGGTGGGCCCCCGTGGCCGGATTGGTGCTGGCGAAGGTTGCCGGACCGGCGGCGGTAAAAGCCCCGCCGATGAAGTGCCCGAACCGTCGGCCGTGGCCATCGAGCCACGCGGTCGCCATCGCCGCCGACTCGGGGGAGGGGCCCCAGGCCATGGATTCGAACGCGTCCCTGACCGAGGTCATTGTGCCCGGTTCCCGTCGAGAGGTGAGGTAAGAATCTAGCCGGTTGAGCTGGCTCAACCCCTAGCCGAGGGCGTGGCGGTGCCCGGCGGAGTATCGACCGGTGAGGTGGAATTCGAGTTGGCGCTCGATGTCGGTGAGCAGCGTGCTCGCGCCGAAACGAAACCGATCCGGGCGGAGGTAGCGATCGCCCAGTTCTTCCTTGATGAGGCCCAGCCAGTCGAGCGACTCTTTGGCCTTCCGGATCCCGCCCGCGGGCTTCAACCCGACGACATGCCCGGTACGTTCCGTGTAGGCCCGAATTGCCCGGACCGTGACGAGTCCGACGGGCAGGGTGGCGTTCACTGGTTCCTTTCCCGTCGATGTCTTGATGAAGTCCGCGCCCGCCATCATGCAGACCAGGCTGGCCCCATAGACATCCCGGAGCGTCCCGAGTTCCCCGGTCGCCAGAATGGTCTTGAGATGGGCGTGGCCGCAGGCGGCCCGGAAGGCCCGGATCTCGTCGTACAGGCGGCCCCAGTCGCCGGCCAGCACGGCATGGCGGGAAATCACGATGTCGATTTCCCGAGCCCCGGCCCCGACGGAGGCCCGGATCTCGTCGACGCGCTGCGCCATGGGCGACAGCCCGGCCGGGAAACCGGTCGACACCGCCGCCACCGGAATCCCGCTGCCCTCGAGGGCCTGCACGGCCGTCTCCACGAACGCGTGGTAGACGCAGACCGCCGCGACCCGGATCGGCTGATCGACCATACCTAACGCTTCCAGCAGATCGTCGCGGATCGGATGGACGGCCTTGGCACAGAGTCGGCGAACCCGGTTGGCGGTATCGTCGCCCTGAAGCGTGGTGAGGTCCATCAGTGTCACGGCCCGGAGGAGCCAGCCAAGCTGCCACTCCTTCTTGACGGTCCGCCGCGTCGGGAGGGTGTCCGCCCGCCGCTCCACCGCGCTTCGGTTGACCCGGGCATCGCGGATCCAGTCGAGCTCGAGCGGCATGCCTGGATTGCGGGACGGATGCCCATCCGGAGCGACGACGGGCCGCGCCGACGTCGTCGGCCGATACCTCACCTGGCTGCGCACCGCGCTCACGTCCGTTTGCCTCCGTCCAGCTATCCCCGGCTACGGGAGATTGTGGGCCAAGCGCGCCTCGATCAGGGACGAACTTCGGAACACGAACACGAGCAGCATACCGGCCACGAACCCGCCGGTATGGGCCCAAAACGCCACTCCGCCCGACTCCCGCGCCAGCGCGGGCACGCCCCCAAGCAACTGGAGCAGGAACCAGTAGCCGAGCATGAAGACGGCGGGCACGGTGATAGTGGTGATGAAGATGCCAAGGAATACCAGCATGTGGACGCGGACCCGCGGGTAGAGAATGATGTAGGCGCCCATCACGCCGCTGATCGCGCCGGACGCACCGACCATGGGAATGGCGCTCGCGGGATTGACGAGCACCTGCGTCGCGGCCGCGGCAACGCCGGTGAGCAGGTAGAACAGCAGAAAGCGGATCTTGCCCATCGAGTCCTCGACGTTGTTCCCGAAGACCCAGAGGAACCACATGTTGCCGATCAGGTGCATCCAGCCACCATGCATGAACATCGAGCTGAGCGGCGTGATCCAGTGGGGCGATGCCGCCACTTCGCATGGAATCGCGCCCGAGCCGACGGGCGTCCCGGCCTGAAGCCGGCTCAGGAGCTCGCCTGGAATCAGGCCCAGTTCACAGACCGAGGCGGAAAGCCGGGGTTCGACCCCCATCCCCTGGATCAGGACCCAGACCAGGATGTTGAGGCCGATCAGCACGAAGGTGACGATCGGCGTGGAGAGGGTCGGGTTGTCGTCTTTGTAGGGGAACATAGGCTGCTAAATTATAGGCCCGCCCGCGGACCACCGCGAGCCGCCCCCAACCGGACCTGTCCGAATGACGATCGCCCGATCCCTGCTCCTCAAAGCCGCCGAAAGCCAGTGGCTGGCCGATCAGATGTCGAAGCGCGCCTTCTCCCGCCGCGCGATCCGGAAGTTCATGCCCGGGGAAGAGTTGGGCGACGCCATGACAGCCGCCGGTTCGCTTCAGGGCCAGGGAATCGGGAGCCTGTTCACCCGGCTCGGCGAAGGCCTCACCAAGCTCTCGGATGCCGAAGCGGTGCGGGACCACTATCTCGGCGGGTTCGACGAACTCAAGGCGCGGAGCATCAACACCTGGATCTCGGTGAAGCCGACGCAACTCGGCCTCGACCTGAGCCAGCCCAAATGCCTCGAGTATCTCGACACCCTGGCCGCCAAGGCGGTGAGTACGGGGTCGTCGTTGTGGATCGACATGGAGGATTCGAGCTACGTCGACCGCACCCTCGATCTGTACCGCGCACTCAAGGCCAAGTACGAGCCGGTGGGGATCGCGATCCAGTCCTACCTGTTTCGCACCCCCAACGACATCGACAGCCTGCTTCCGCTCAAACCCTGGATCCGCCTCGTCAAGGGCGCCTACGCCGAGCCGGCGGCCATCGCGTACCCGGTCAAGCGGGACAACGATCTCGCCTACTACGACCTGTCGCTCAAGCTGCTGGAAGGGGTCAAGAAGTACGGCGGGCTCCCGGTCTTCGGAACGCACGACATCCCGCTGCTCCAGCGGATCGTCGCGGCGGCCAAGGAACGGGGGATCAAGGCGGGCCAGTACGAGATCCACATGCTCTACGGGATCAAGACCGCCGATCAGCAGGCGTTCGTGGCGCGGGGCGAAGCCGTGAAAGTGCTGATCAGCTACGGCCACGCCTGGTTCAAGTGGTACATGCGGCGTCTGGCTGAACGACCGGCCAACGTCTGGTTCGTCGTCAAGACGATGGTGGGCTGAGGTCGGAGGCGAGGAGGAGCCCGAGATCGGCCACCTCCGCCGGCAGGCCCAGCCGGTGGATCGAAAAGGCCGCCTCAAAGCCCGCAATCCGCTCACCGCGTTCACCCGGACGCCGAACGGGCCACCTTCCCTGGCGACCGCCTTGGTCAGCCCCATCACGGCGTGGTTGGACGCCGGGTAATGCGCCCCGCCCAGCACCACCGCCGCGCCTTCGGTCGCCAACCGCTCGGCCACGGCCTTGCCCATGCCCTGCCCGCGCCGGCTCCCCCAAAGACAAAGGCCCGCCCTCGGCTGAGGGGCCCTATTTCCGGCCGCGGACCTCGGGAACGGCCGCCACCAGGCGCTCGAGCGTCTTGCGAAGCGGCAGACCCTTCCCGCCCGGCAGGATGTTCCAGGCGTTGAAGACGACGATCAGATCCCGTTCGGGAAACGCCATCGGAGTCTGGCCGCCAAAGCCCGACCCGGACCAGACGAAGCGCGTCGTGTCAGCCGGATTCCGGTACAGCCACCACTTGAATCCGTACCACGGCGTGCCCGGGCGGTTCTCCACCGGAAGGGCGGGCGTCACCGACTGCTTGACCCAGTCCTCCGACACGATCCGGGTGCCTTTCCACATGCCCTGCCTCAGGAACAGGCCCCAGATCCGAGCCAGGTCGCTCGCCTCGAGGTAGAGCCCGCCCTCGGTGTCGATCAGTCCGCTCGGAATCCGCTTCCAATACCAGTGGTCGATGCCGAGCGGACCAAAGAGGTGGCGGGCCGCATACTCCTCGATGTCCATCCCCGTGGCTTTGTGAAAAATGTGAGCCAGGAGTTCCGATTCGCCGCTGCTGTAGTTGAAACTGGTGCCCGGATCGCGTCCCATCGGGAGGCTGACGGTGTACTTCACCCAGTCGTGACTCGCCTCCATGGCGCTCGCGTTGTTCCGCGGATCGATGTAGGGAAGGTTCTCGTCCCAGTCGAAGCCACCCGACATCGTGAGGAGGTGACGTATGGTCATCCGGCGCTTCCGGTCGTCGATATGGGCGACGGTCGTGGTATCGAAGAACCGGAGGACAGGCGTGTCGATACTCGGGAAGTCGCCTCGGGTGACGGCCACGCCGATCACGACCGAGGTGACGGTCTTCGTTACGGACTGCAGCGTATGGAGATCGCCGCGTCGGTAGGTGGGATGCCACCAGGGGTTGAAGTAATTGTACGGCCCTGTCATGTCGCCGGCGTTCAGCGGATTCGGCGTCCGGGCCGAGTCGGCGTAGATGCTGTCGTAGTCGTGGGAGTACCGCCGATCGAAGATCACCTTCCCGCTTCGGATGATCAGCATCCGATCCACGTTGCCATAGTCGCCGCGGCCAATCTCGGAGTCGAGACTGTCGAGCACCCG
>JAYUZK010000173.1:0-3114 GCA_043751835.1 Gemmatimonadota bacterium
TCGTGGCTCGGCGCCTGGACCGGCCCCGACGGACGGTTTTCCTTCAGCGCCCCCCACGGGCGGTTCATGCCGGTGATCGACTGCTCGCGCCGCCACGACAACCCGCTGGCTGCCGGGGCGGACTCGCTCACCGTCTCCGACCAGAATGCGGACCTCGACCTGGCTCTGGCCCACGGACGGGAGTGCCTGGCACCGATGTCGGCGACCAGCTACGGAGAATTCCGCGGCGTCCTCATCGCCGAGGGGAACGGCCGCCTGCTCCGGCTGTGTGACGGCCCCGACTATCGGATTGCGATCGACTTTCCCGCGAAGGTGTGGCGAGATCTCGTCTTCCGGGCCACCCGCTCGGTGGACGCCCGCCGCCCCGACCTGGTGCTCATGGTCCGGGGGCGGCTCAACGGTCCGGGCTTCTATGGGCGGGACGGCTCGGCGGGCTATCTGATCGAGGTCGAGAAGGTGACCTCGCTTCAGAAGCGCGCCGCCATCGAGGCTTGCCGGTAGTCAGGCCGGGTCGCCCCACCGGGGCGCGATGGTGATGTCGAAGCCGAACTGATCGAGGATCCGCTGCGCGATGAAGTCCACCAGCTGCCCGACCCGTTCGGGACGGTGGTAGAAGCCCGGCGCCGCGGGCAGCACGGTGCCGCCGGCCTCGGCGAGCGCGGTGAGATTCCGGAGATGGACCAGCGACAGCGGCGTCTCCCTGGGAACGACCACCAGCTTCCGCCCCTCCTTCAACGCCACGTCCGCCGCCCGTTCCACCAGCGAGCGGCTGCTCCCATGGGCGATGGCGGACACCGTGCCCATCGAACAGGGGCAGACCAGCATCCCGCGGGTCCGTTGCGAACCGGACGCCGGCTTGGCACCCCGGTCGTTGTCGTCGAACACCGTTACCGATGACCAGTCGCCGCCGGTCGCGGCTCGGAGTTCGTCCGCGTTGGCGATCCCGCACTCCTCTGACAGGAGCCGCCAGCCGTGGCTCGAGACCACCAGCCAGACGGGCAACCGGACCCGGGCCAACGCCTCCAGGACCCGAACGGCGTAGGGGGCGCCGGAGGCGCCGGTGAGGGCGAAAACCAGCGGCAATTCAGACATGGCGAGAATCTAAGCCGGTCGGAGCCCAGAGGCTCGGCGCGCCCTGCCGCCGCCTGGAAAAGAACAACGGCCCGCCAGTCGTGAAGACTGGCGGGCCGTTGGGGGGGAGTGCCCTACGGAATTACGAGCAGCCCGGGCCGGCCAGCGCCGGATCCCCGCTGCGACTCCGCGAATCGCACTCGGCGGACGGAACCGGCAGCGACGTCGCCACCGAATACGCCGAGGGCTCATTCACACCGGCCGGATACAAGAACCGAATCCCCTGCAAGAGGACGTTGCCAAGCAGCCGCCGGGTATCCACCCAACGGTGACCTTCGAACAGTAGCGACAGCCTGATTTGCGCCAGCAACTCAGTCTTGAAGTCGTTGGCGTCAGCAAACGGCCCCCGGGCGGCCAGACCGCCCGAGATCGTCCGGACTGCGTTGATCGCCGCGAGCGCTTCCGCCTGCGAACCAGCGAAGTACTGGGCCTCGGCGTACTTGAGGATCAGCTCCTCGTTACGGATGATCGGCGACGGGGCGCTGAAGGACGCGTAGATGGTCGGCTCGATGTCGCTGGTGAAGCCTTCCACCGCGCCAACGAGCGCCGCGGGCTGGACCTTCTCCAAGTAGCGGAGATCGGCCGTGACGCCCGGAATGGTCTTGATCGACGTGTTCAGGTAGTTGAATTGGCCGTTGGCCGGGATGTACCCGTTGGTCACATCGTTGGTCGCGGCGGAATAGACATGGTAGACACCGAGACCCCGGTTGGCACGGGTAAACCCGTTTACCCCGGTGAAAAACGAAGCCCCAAGTGCGGTGAGCGCGGCCTGATAGCAGGGCGCGCCGCAACCGATCGAGGCGCGGTACACCTCGACCCGGGCCTTGAGGGCCCGATTGAACTTGGCGAACCCGGCCGGCGTCGACGCATCGAAGCCGACGGCACCAGGGGAATAACCGCCGCCCGGGTTGCCGATGAATCCGCCCGGCAGGGTGAATGGAAACGCCGAGCCACCGGCCGACAAGGCCGCGAGGCCGGAGTCGAGAATGGCCGTCACGAACTTGTACCCGGAGTCGCGGGAGACGAACGGCCGGATGTCGGTCGGCGTCCCGGTCACCCGGGTCACCGTGCCGACGGTGTCGCGGCCGAGGATCAGGTGGAGTTGTTCCAGGGCTTCCATTGTGTAGATGACGCCCCGGGCCGCGGACTTCTCGGCGCTCGACATACTGGCGGTGGAAGTATCGAGGACCTGTTTGGCGACCGCCACGTTCCGGAGGTTGCGGAAGTAGCCGCCCCACATGGCGCCGCCCCCCAGCGACGCGATCTTCCAGTCCCGAGCCGGGCCGCTGATCGTCCCGCCAAACTGCGGCTGCATCAGCCAGTACTCCCGGCCGTAGGCAGCGCTGTTGCCGAGGAAGCCCTGCTCGTTATTCCGGGCCAGGCTCATGATCCCGAGGACCGCAAGGTTGACGGCGGCCCGGCTGTTCTGGGTGCCCCCGAGGTTGGGGGCGTTCTTGTTCGGGACGGTCAGGCTGTCGACGGAGCAGGCTCCCGCCAGCAGAACGGTCACCGAAATCGTAGCGCGCAGGGCGCGCTTCACAGACGTTGAGTATCGCATCGGCTCAGAATCCCAGGTCGATGGAGAAGTAGAACTGACGGGAACCGGGAAACGACGCGAGATCCATGGCCTGCCGGATGTTCTGGCTGCCACGGCGGACGTTCTCGGGGTCAAACCCGGTGTACTTGGTGAACATCAGGACGTTGCGGCCCTGAAGGCTGAACCGCATCGAGCCGGCGCCGATCGATTTCGCCCAGGCCCTGGGCGCGTCGAGGCTCAGCGAAATGTCCCGAAGCCGAACATAGCCGCCGTCCTGGGTGTAGACCCGGGCGTCGCGGCCACCTTCCTGGTAGGCCGAAAGCCGGAACTCAGCGAGCTTGGTGCCGGCCGGGAGCGCGGCGATGACCTCCGCGGTGGTTCCCCGGGGTGCGTTTTCGAGGGTGACCTTGTCGTCGTAGTCCTTCGACACGCCGCCTTCATCCAGA
>JAYUZK010000174.1:0-3166 GCA_043751835.1 Gemmatimonadota bacterium
GGCGACGGCCCGGGTGGAGGGAGTCGAGCTTACTCGGATGGGTCAGAAGAAACTGCTGGCTCGTTATCCAATGCATTGGCACTTAGCGGGTAACGTGGATGGACAGTACTTTCGCAACAATTCAGTGTGGAAAACATTCAATCGGTGCCTGACGATCCACGGCACCAATAATGTTCACGCCTCGGGCAACGTCTGCTACAACAATATCGGCCATGCGTTCTTTCTCGAGGACGGGGCCGAAACAGGCAACGTTCTGGAGCACAACCTCGGGCTGGCCACCAGGCGGCCCGTGACCGGGGAACAACTCCTGCCCTCGGATGTCGCTCCGGCCACGTTCTGGATCACCAACCCGGACAACACCTATCGGGGGAACGTCGCGGCCGGGTCCCAGGGATTCGGGTTCTGGTTTGCTTTGCCGGTCAGCCCGACCGGGCTTTCGACGGCCTCAGCCCTCCGGCCGCGGGAAACCCCGCTTCGGGAGTTCACAGACAACGTGGCCCATTCCAACCGGAACACCGGCCTCAACGTCGACCACGGTCCGAAACTCGACGGTACCATCGAAACCGCTCATTACTCTCCTCGCCAGGTGCCGGGCGACAACAATTCGCCCCTTGTCACCGCCTACTTCCGGAATTTCACCGCCTACAAGCACTCCGGGCGGGCGGTCTGGCTGCGGGGGTCGGAGCTCCGCCTGGCCAATCCGGTGCTGGCCGACAACCACATCGGCGCCACCTTCGCCTCCAGCGAGACGATGATCCAGGACGGGTTGATCGTGGGCCAATCCGCCAACTCCGGCACCCCGTTTACACGGGGTTTTCCGGTACGGGGCTACGAGTTCTACGATGGCCGTGTCGGTGCCGAGCGGGTCACCTTCGTCAACTTCCAGCCGACCGCTGCCAACTACATGAGCGCCCTCGGCTATAACCGCCAGAACGGCTTTCCGATCAGCACCGGGAACTATGGCAAGCAGCTCACCTTCCTGAATGCCAACCAGGTCTATCTGGAAAACCCGCTCCCCGACAAGGACGGGGACAAGGCGGCGGTGATTCTCGACACCGACGGGACCCTCACCGGGACCGCCGGGTGGTTCGTGGCCGCCAACAGCCCGCTGCTGCTGGGGCCGAGCTGCACGTTGCGACCGGTCTGGAACGCCTACGTCTGCACCAACCGGTTCGTGAACCTGCAGATCCAGACCGCCGATCAAAAGCCCCTGGCCCCGCTCGATCTGGTTCGGGACGACGGGGCCACCGGAACCTTCGCGGGTGTCCCGGGCCTCGACTGGTATGTGTCCGCGTCGGTGGTGCCGGGCCGGACCTACTCGGTGACATACAAGACGCCGGTCCCGGCCAATCCGGAGGTGTATGCGACCAAGCTCGCGGTGGGCGAGTGGGTTCGGGTTGCGATCCAGTATCCGCTGGGGCCGATCGCCGTCTACCGGGACTACAACACCTCGGCATCGATCGCGGCGGCGGTCTCGATGGCCGAGCTCGATGCCAGTACCGGCGACAAATACTTCCACGATCCGGCGACCGGCATGCTCCATCTCAAGGCCATGGCCAAGGCCGGCCGGGACTGGGCCGCGCTGTTCGTGGTGGCGAAGTAGGGGCAGCGCGGCGGTTTGGCGGAAGGGCGGGGCCGGGCTATGATACCGGGCCAATATGCACCTTCGCGACATCTTTTACCGTCATCGGTACGGCATCATCGTCGCGCTCGGCCTGGTGGCGATCGAAAACATTGCCTGGATCGCGGAGCCGGGCCTTTTCGGGCCGTTGATCGACCGGATGATCGATCAGAACAACCACGTGGCAGGCGTCGTGGTTCTGCCGGTCCTCCTGATCTGGAGCGGAGTCTTCGCCCTCAATACCCTGGCGGGCTCGGCCCGGCGGTCCATCGATCCCAGGATCTTCCGCCGGGTGTTCACCGATGTGGCCACCGAAGTGACCCACCGGGCCAAGGTGACCGGCCTGGACCCGTCGGTGGCCGCGGGGCGGATCACCCTCTCGCAGGAATACATCACCTTCCTCCAGTACCGGGTTCCCGAGCTGTTCGAGCAGGCCATCGCGGTCATTGGGGCTTTGGTCGGAATGGCGGTTTACGATATCCGCATCGCGGCGATCTGCTTCCTCGTGGTTTTCCCAATCCTCCTGGTGAAACGGATGTACGACAGGCGGGTCGGCGTGCTCCAGGCCGTGGTCCACGACGGTCTCGAGGAGGCGGTCGAGGTGGTCAGGTCGTTGGACAGCGCGCGGGTGCGCGCCCACTTCGAGGGGCTTGCCGGGCCACAGCGACGGATCGCCGACTATGGGGCGATCGCCTTCGGGTTGGTCCGAGGTTCGCTGCTGGTGATCTTCGTCGCGGTCCTGTACGTGGGGATCGAGCTTGACGACTTCACGACGGGCCGGCTCTATACCATCGTGGCCTACCTCTGGACCTTCATTACCTCGACCGAATATCTCCCGGACCTGCTGGAGAGCTGGTCGTCCCTCAAGGAGATCTCGGGGCGGCTCCGCGGCCAGGAAATCTAGCCCGGCCGCGGGAACGGCCCGAACGCGGGCCGCAGCCAGAGAATCCATCCGGCCGAACCGGCGACAAATACCAGCGCCCCGATGAGCAAAGGCACCGGGCCCCGACCGGCCGCCACCAGCACCGCCACGGCCGCGCCGAGCGCCAGGAGGCGGACGAACTCGCTCAGGGCCGCCCAGCTTCGCCCCTCGAGAATTGCCCCGATGTTGCTCAGCGCCAGGACGAGATAGAACACGCCGGCCATCACCTGCATGACCGGGAGGGCCGCCGCCTTCGCGAGCAGCCAGGTCGAGGCAACCACGATGACCGCGAACTGGATCGTGGCGTAGGCCTTGAGCGACCGCGGGACGATCGGGTCGTACTTCCGGTAGGTTTCGGGCGTGACC
The DNA here is from genome assembly GCA_043751835.1 of Gemmatimonadota bacterium. Classification (GTDB taxonomy): domain Bacteria; phylum Gemmatimonadota; class Gemmatimonadetes; order Gemmatimonadales; family GWC2-71-9; genus SHZU01. Next base: position 2,910 of record JAYUZK010000174.1, read on the forward strand.
GGCCTTGGCACCTCGGATGGGCCTAACGCGGCCGGTTTCCAGCCCGGGCGGCCGAACACGATACGGAGCCGGTCCCGCCACCGGGTGGCCCGGCGGGCGTTGCGGACGATATCGCGGATCAGGTGGAGGTTTGCCCAGACCGGGTTCCAGCTGGCCAGCGGCTTGGTGATGCCGTAGACCGGCTCCTCGACCTCGGGCTCGAAGGTGCCGAAGAGCCGGTCCCAGATGATGAACACGCCAGCGTAGTTCCGGTCCTG
>JAYUZK010000175.1:0-6847 GCA_043751835.1 Gemmatimonadota bacterium
TACCAGATCGACAACTGGTCCACCTGCATCCGGCTCGGCGTCGGGTGGATGCTCCGGCTCGAGGTGGCCTCTCACGCATTCCCCAAGTTCGATCGGAACATGCAGACCGGCGGACCGATCGGCAAAGAGGCGACCGGCATCGTGGCCGCCCAGACAGTGTACCACGACCGGGAGCGGGCGTCCTACCTGCTCGTCCCGGTCGTCCGCTAGCAACAAGCCCCCCCGTTTCCGGAGTCGCCATGCGCCGCGCCCTCGTTGCCACCGCCCTCTTCAGTGCCATTGCCGTGACGGCCGGAGCCCAGTCGGGCCCCCGCCTCGACCAGGAGATTGCCCGGATCGAGCCGCTCTCCGGAGGGCAGCTTGGCGTCGCGGCCGTGCACCTCGAATCGGGCCGGACCTTCTTCTACAAGGCCGACGACCAGTATCCGATGGCGAGCACCTACAAGGTCCCGATGGCCATCCAGGCGTTTACGCTGGCAGAGCAAGGGAAACTCGACCTGAGCCGGTTGGTCGAGTGGGACACCACCGACCTCCATATCGGGAGCGAGGCGTTCCTGCTCTTCCGGAAGCCGGGCTTCGCCATGTCGGTCCGGAACCTGATCGAGACGATGCTGATCCTCTCGGAGAACAACTCGACCGACTGGGTCTTGAGGCTCGACGGCGGCGGCGAGGCGGTCACCAAGCGGCTCCGCGACGCCGGGATCACCGGAATCCGGGTCGACCGCCCCACGGCCGAGATCATTGCCCATCCGTACGGGATCACCGACATCTGGACCAACGGCAAGTTCGACCGAAGCAAATGGGAGCGGCAGTTCGCGGCGTTGTCGAAGGCCCGCCAGGACTCGGCCGCCTACTACTACCCGCTCGATCCCCGAGACCAGGCCAGCCCGAGGGCCATGCTGACGGTCCTGACCAAGCTGTGGAAGGGCGAGTTGTTGAACAAGGAGAACACCGCGGCGATGCTCGACATCATGTACCGGTGCGAAACCGGAATGAATCGAATCAAGGGCATGCTGCCGCCGGGAACCAAAGTGGCTCACAAGACGGGCACCTACCCCGGGACGGCCAACGACGTCGGGATCATCGACATGCCGGACGGCACCCACCTCGCCATCGCGGTGTACGTGAAGAAATCGGCCAAGATCGAGGGCCACGATCTCGAGGCGACGATCGCCCACACGGCCCGGTCGGTCTACGATTATTTCCTCTACGGTCGGTGAACGCGGCCATCGGAGGGCGGGCGGGCGGATGCCCGCCCCAACGGGTTACGGGGCGTTTCGTTTGGTGATTTGCACCTCGGGGTACCGCGAGGCCAGGCCGTCGAACAGGCCGGGGTTCCGGTTCATCAGGTATTTTTCGAAGAAACCCACCACAAAATCCGTCATGATCGCCTCACGACGATCGGGATCGAGTTTGCCGGTGATGCCGAGCCACCGGAACGCCGGCCCCTGGAGCGTGAGGTCGGTGAGGCCGACGTGGTTGGTCGCCGGCACCACGGCGAGGTAAGCAGGCCCCCGGGCCAGATCGAGCACGGGGAGATGAAACCCGCCGGCCTGCTCGCTCCCGACGATCAGGAGCGGGATCGTCAGGGAATCGTCGACGAGCCCCCCAAACTGCCCGCCGTCGATGTTGATCGCGGCACCGCAGCGACGATCCTGCCGGCAGAACTCTCCCGCCGTCGCGCCGCCGTAGGACATGCCAAAGATGCCGATATGGCCCAGGTCCAGCTTGCCCATGAAGGGCGACTTCGCGTGGCCGGTGTACAGCTCCCCGAGTAGATCGACCAAGGCCTTGGTGTCGAGCGCCCATTCACGCACGCTCTGACTCCGGAGTGGCTCGGAGGTTCCGTCGAGGTATTTCCGGAAATTAGCTTGTCGCTCGACCCGATCCGGTACGGACAGCAGTCGGCTGAGGCTGTCCGCCATCCGCTTCGGATCGCCGCCCTCGCTCTTCGCCCTCGCAGCCAGCCGCCCCATCGTGTTGACTACGCTTGAATCGATCGGCACTCCGCGCCCGTCGGGAAACGGCGTCCAGGACGCCTCCCCCGTGTGGGCAATGCTGGCCACGACATAGCCCCGGCTCGCCAGCTCCTCCATCTGTGGCGTGTTCTGCGCCGCATAGCCCGTGTACCCATGGGAAAAAATCAGCACCGGCGCACGGCCCTCCAGCATCGGGGCGCCGACGATCGCATGGGTCCGGGTCAGTCGGATCTGACGGGCCAGGATCGGTGGAATCAAGCCCATCACCGACATCTCCTCGGGCTCCGCATACGGCGCCAGCCGACCGGTCGAGGTGACGGGCGCCGGGTACCAGATCTTGACCGGGAACTCGCGCGCTGCGCCCGGCGTGGTGGTGAAGCGTTCCCGCCGAGTGGAGTCCCGCACCACGAGCCACGCTGTTCCCACCCGGTGCGGGCCGGTCGGGGTCGGCAGCTTCATCACCGGCCAGATCCAGGGCAGACCGACGCCAAGCACCAGCGTCACGACCGCCCCGACGCCACGAACGGTCCATCGGATGATCCCGGCGGACGCAGGCGGCACGGCGGCCCCTCGGAACGAAGCCACCACCGCCCCGACGATCACCAGATAGGCCGGCCACATCGCGGCCCGCTGACCCTCAGCCAGCACGCTCACGGCCGTCAAAGCCAGCCCCAGCAGCGCCAGGCCCACCGGCGCCCGCCGCCCGCCAACCCAGTGCCAGACAATCGCCACGACCACCAGGGCGACGAACCATTCGAACAGCCGCATCGATCAGACCCAGATCTGCGAGAGGACTCGCTTGAAGTTGCCGCCCAGCACGCCAATGATCTGATCGTCGGTGTACCGGCGTCGGATCAGGCCCTCGGTCAGATCGTACATCCGCTTGGGATGGGCGATCTCGTCGATGTCGATCTTGTCGCGGAACCCATAGCTGCCCTTGTAGCCGGCCCGGAGTCGCTTGTTGTCTTCGGGGGGCATGTCGTCATAGCCGTCGAGGTCGATGTCGCTGCCGACTCCGACGTGCTCGATCCCGATCATCTTGGCGACATAGTCAAAGTGGTTGAGCGCGTCCTCGACCGTCGTAGGTTCGCTCCCCTTCACGAACATCCGCACTCCGGTGATGCCCATCACGCTGCCGGCCTTGCCCACCGCCTTGATGACCTCGTCCGGCTTGCAGCGCGGGTGGCCGGGGTTCAGCGCCCGGGCGTTCGAGTGGGTGATCAGCACGGGCTTCTTGGACACTTCGAACGCGTCGAGCGAGGTCTTGTCGCCGCAGTGGGAGACATCGACCGCCATCCCGACGGCATTCATCTTCTCGACGATGGCGACACCGAAGTCGCTGATCCCCTCGTCCCGGCGCTCCGTCGACCCGTTCCCGATCATGTTGCGGGAGTTGTAGGTGAGCTGGGAAACCCGCTGGCCGGCCGCGTGGAACCGCTCGACGTCCTTGACGGTGCGGAAGTGCTCGGAGTTCTGGACCCCGATCATGATCCCCACCTTGCCCGAGTTCTTGACCCGGTCGAAGTCCCCCGCGGAGTCAATCCGCATGAAGTACTGATCGCTGCCCGCCAGGAAACTGTTCCACCCGGCCACGAAGTCGTAGGTGTCCTGCCAGGCGTCGGGTCCGCCGGTCCCGACCGCGATATGGAAGATGTGGATCCCGCTTGACCGGAACTTCTCGAAATCCGCGGCGGTGAAGGTCTCCGGGCTGGCCTCCCACTTTCCCATCAACGGAAAGTTGAGGGTCAGGGGGCTCAGCATGTCGATCACCAGCGATCGTTTCATCAGGTCGATGGCGCGGGCCGAATACTCGGTCGCGCTCCTGGGAAACAGCGGGAAACGACCACGGAGAACCGCCGGCGCACCGATCACGGCGGCCGACGTGGCAAGGAAATGGCGACGGGATGTCATCTTGGCCTCTAATCGCGGAAGGGATCGGCGCCCTTGGGGCCCGGCGCCGGTTGCATAATGTGATGCGGGTAGACGATCTGCCCGGCCTGCACCTGAACCCGCCCGTCCCGGATCACGAGGTCCACCTTGGCGATGTCGTCGAGACGCTCATCCGGATTGCCATCGACGACCAGCACGTCGGCGAGCTTGCCGACTTCGAGGGTGCCGAGCTTGTCCCCCATATCGAGCAGCTGGGCGTTGACGCGGGTGGCGATCCCGAGGACCTCGGGCACCGTGTAGCCGAGCTTGACGAAGTTCCGCATTTCCTCGTGATACGGCCAAGGCAGGTAGTGGAACCAGTCCACCACCAGGTCGGTCCCGATGCCGAGCGTGACGCCGGCGTCCTTCATCTTCCTGACCAGCACGAGATTGGCCGAGTCCGAGAAGGTGAACCGGCGACTGGTCGAGCCGAAGTATCCGCCGCTCAGCCGGAAGATGATCTGGTAGGGAATCAGCGTCGGGTCGGACTCGGTCTTCTTCTCGGCCATCAGCCGGATCGTCTCGTCGGTCCGCGGGAGCGGGTGCTCGATCATGTCGATCCCGGCCCGGACGGCCCGCTCGATGTAGAACGTCTCGGCGTCGGCCGTGATCTTGAGGCCAAGATCGTGGGCTTCGGTCACGGCGGCCCGGATCTCCTCGTCGGTGAAGTGGCTGGTCACCTTGATGAAATCGGCCCCCTTGGCGACCTGCTCCCGGACGGCATTCCGCCAGTCGTCCGGCCCCGAGGCCTCCCGGACTCCGGCGAGGAACTGGCTGCCCGCGATGTCGGGCTCGTCGCCATGGCCACCCTTCCCGGTGATCACGTTGCCCGCCGCAAAAATCCGCGGACCGACCAGACGGCCCTCATTCACCCATTCCTTGAGCAGGAACGGCGTTTCGCCGTCCGAGCCGGTGTCCCGGAGCGAGGTGATACCGCTCTCGATATAGTAGCGGAGCCGTTCAGCGCCGCGGAGAGCGCCGTCGGCGCGGCTCCGGGCCCGGGAGTCCGAATTTCCCGGTTGCCGGTAGTCGATGTGGGTATGCAGGTCGATCAGCCCCGGCATGACGGTCTTGCCGGCCACGTCGATCACCCGGGCATCCTTGGGCCAGTCTGTCGCGGTGGCGGACAGGATCGCGGTGATGTGGTTCCGGGTGATGACGAGGGTGGCTGTGCGGGCCGCGCCACCGGTGCCGTCCCAGAGCCGGCCCCCCTTGAGCACGATCGTCCCGGTGGGCGCATTGTACCCGGCGGGAATCGGGATCCGGCGCGGGTCGTCGGTGACGTTGGTCTTGGGATCGAGCCACTTCCGCCGTTCGGTCCGGGGCACCTGCCCGGCGAGCGGCGGAAGGATCGACGAGAGCAGCAGGATGGCGAGCGTGGGGGTCCGCATGGCGAGGCACTCGTTTGGGAGTCATGACGGGTCGAACCTCACGAAACTAACGTCATGTTTCCAATTCGGCGCCTCGCCGCCCCGCCGCCGCCTAGTTCGGCGCGTGCACCCCCGGTCCGCCGTAGTTGCGCTGCGACCCGATCCCCGGGCCGGAGAGGTCGAGCCCGGTATTGTTGATCCTGGCGATGTACTGCCGGATCGAGCCGGGGAACGGGCTGGCCTTCGCGTGGCCGCCGAATGGATCGGTATACCAGACGCTTGGGCCGTCCGCATTGTCCACGTCGAGCGAATTCATGTCCATCACCCGCCGGATCCCGTTGAACGGCGAGCGGGGATCGTCGTACACAATGCCGGTCACCGTGCCGTTCTGGGTGGCCGCCCCGCACGCCCCACCCCGGGCCTGGTCGCCGTTCGGCTCGACGAAATAGCACATCTCGATCGGCCGCCCGGTGATGTCCGACTTGCTCGGGTCGAAGAACCGGCTCGGCTGGAACACCTGGAAGTAGGGATTCATGTGCGCCAGCGTCCGCCCCTCGGCCGTTCGCAGCACGAGCGACTGCTGCCAGCTCTCGTGGAGCGCGGCCCGATCGTCGGAGACGCGGCCTGAAGGCACCAGCAGGTGCTGGTCGACGCAGGTCCGGTCGGGAATGACCCGCTGGCCGCCGCCGTTGGGCGAATTGGCCGGGGTCGGCGTCCCCACGTGGATGCGGGCGCCGTCGCAGGTCCGGGTGAACTCGCCCGCGGTCCCGATCTGCGCCATGATGGTCATGTGGACCTCAGTGCCGTCGGTGCACTCGACGTGGTAGACCACCTCGTGGAGATTGTTGGTGAAGGCGTCCTTCGAGTGGGTGCCTTGGTGAAGCTTGTACATGATGTCGCACTTGACCGACAGCACGCCGCCCGCCGAGGCCACCCGCATCGGCACGTCGTTCTCCCACTCGTACTTGTGCCCGTAGTGATCCTCATGGCGCCGGCCGGTCGGATCCCAGGTGTCGAGCTGCTCGTTGGCGAAGCCTAATGGGAGGTCGCCGACCTTCCCGTAGAGGTGGGACCCGTGCGGATCCCGCCCGTGCTCATGCCCGAAACTGCATCCCGTCTCCGGGTCGACCGGCGGATGCCAGGTCGGGTAGAGCTTTCCATCGGGACCGACCGTCGAGTATTTCTGATGGACCGCGATCGGGCAGGTATCGTTGGCCCCCGGCTTCCAGGCCAGATAGGCGACGCTCGCCCGCGCGCCATTCGGATCGAGGCCGGTGACGGACGAGTCGCCGCAGGCGGCGAGCACGAGGAGGCCCGCCGCCGGGGCCCCGACAAACAGCATGGTCCGGATCATGGGATTCTCCGCGGTCAGTGCCAGGTCAGTCCGAGGCCAAGCTGGAGCAGCAGCACGTTGGCCCGGTTGGGAAGTCGGTTGCGATCGAAGTGCGTGCCGTCGTTGCGCTCGGTATAGAGCACGCCGGCAGCGGTTCCGATCAGGTTGAGGTACGGTACGAAGGACATCCGGGGATTGACCCGCACTTCGTAACCGGCGCCGACCTGACCGGTGAA
>JAYUZK010000176.1:0-6553 GCA_043751835.1 Gemmatimonadota bacterium
GACTCTCGCTTCCGTCAGCGTTTCCGGGCAGACAGCGCCAACGTTGAGATCGAGTCGGACCTCACCGTGACCCTGGGCGACGGGGTTGGCGAGTTCACGTCCGTGGGACAGTGGCCCCTCCGGGCCTCGACCGATTGGGGACGGCTGTCGCCGAGGAAGTTGGCCGTGTGGCTGAGGAGGGCTTTTCCGCCGGCGAGGTGGAGATGGCCAAGAAGGAATGGCAGCAGGCGCAGCGGCGGCGCCTGGCGCTGCACGATGTGCTGATGGTGGAGTTCTCCAATCAGGCGTTCCTCCGGCGCACGTTCGGTGACGAAGTGTCGTTCGAACGACGGATGGAAGGGCTCACGGCGCCCGCGGTGAACGCCACCATGCGAAGGCACCTGCGCCCAGCGAAGCTTTCGGTGGTGACGGCGGTCGGCCAGCCGTCTTCGCACTGAATTGATCCGGTCCGGCCGCGTTCCGGTTACCACCGGGGGCGCGCGCAGTCGGAACTTGCGAGGATGCCGAGTTGCAATCCTCCCGCCGCCGAGACGACATTATGGTCATGCCGGTCCGCGTCCCCCGATACACGGTCAGCGAGATCGAATCCTGGCCGAACGACGGCAACCGTTACGAGCTGCTGGACGGGTTTCTGCTCGTGACCCCATCGCCGGGATCGCCGCACCAGATCGTGGCGACACGGATCGCCGTATTCCTGGCGAACTGCCTCCGTGAAGAGCGGGATGTCCGGGTATCCGCACCCGGGGTGGTCATGGCCCGGCCCAAGACCGAACTCCAGCCGGATGTGCTGGTCTTCCGTGCGGCGGGGCGGATCCCGAAATGGGACGACATCCGGGACAATCTCCTGGCCGTCGAGGTCCAGAGCCCGTCAACCAGGATCTACGACCGGGAGCACAAGCGTCCAGCCTACCTGGCCTTGGGGGTGGCGGAAGTGTGGCGGGTGTCGCCGGACGAAGAGGCGATCCACGTCGCCAGGCGTGGCGCGAAGAACGAGCGCCGCCACCTCAAACCCTTTACCTGGCGGCCGGCCGGCACCGATCAGGCCTTCCGGGTACCGGTGCCCGAGTTCTTCCTCGATATCTACCGGTAGGCTTACGACTGGACTCCAGGCTCGCCTCGTTTCCCGACCGCCTCCCGGCCGTCGTACCGATAAAACCGCGGCAACAGCGCCCCGATCACCGCCGAACCCAGCACACACAAGACCCCGCCTGACACCACCGACGCCCGCACCCCGAACGCCCCCGCCACCAGCCCCGCCTCCGCATTGCCGAGATACGGCCCGCTCAGATAGCTGACCTGCTCGATCCCGGCCAGCCGCCCGCGCAGGTGATCCGGAATGGTCTGGTTCCAGATCGTCATCCGAAAGATCCCGCTCACCGAATCCGCCGCTCCCGCAAGCGCCAGACAGACCAGCGCCACCGGCAAGGTTGTCGCAAACCCGAAGCCGATGATGGCGACACCCCAAACCGCCGCCGCGAGGATCACCGCCCGGCCATGCCGGTGCACCCGCGACGCCCACCCCGAGGTAACGCTGCAGAGCCCGACGCCCACCGCCGGCATCGCATACAGGAGCCCGACCGTCCCCGAGCCTAATCGCTCCGCGATGGCCGGGAACAGCGCCATCGGCATCCCGAAAAACATCGCGTTCATGTCGATCACATAGGTGCCGATCAACTCCTGGCGGCCTGCGGCGTAGCGCCATCCCTCGACCAGCGAGGACCAGCCGATCGACGCGGCCTGCTCCCGCGGCGGCAACGGTCGGATCATCGAGAGGATCCCCACCGACAGAACGAAGCTCGCCGCATCGATCCCAAAGCCAACGGCCGGGCCCAGCCGCGCCACCATCAGACCCGCCACGGCCGGCCCCGCAACCCAGCTGATGCTGTACACCAGGCTCCCGAGTGCCGCGGCCGCCGAGATCAGGTTGGCTGGCACGATTCTCGGCACGATCGAGTCGCGGGCCGGCCGGGCCAAGGCGGAGAGCGCGGCCGAGACGCTGGCCAGCACGAAGATCACCGCGATGCTCGGGCTCGACCGGAGCGCGTTCAGCATCAGCAGAGCCGCCACCAGCGCCAGCGCGCTCTCGGCCATCCGGACCAGCGAGCGGCGGTCGAACCGGTCGGCCAGGTTCCCGCCCACGAACGCCATCAGCAGCATCGGCACAAACTCGGCGACGCCGACGAGGCCCACCATCGCCGAGGAATGCGTCAGCTGGTAGATCTGCCACGGAAGGACCACGTAGGTGATCGAACTGCCGAGCGACGAGATCGACTGGGCCGAGAGGAGCCGGCGATAGTCGCGGGAAGCGCGGAGCGGTGAGAGATCCACCGCCACGGACCCGACAAAGCCCCCGCCTCTATTGAACGGTGATTTCGGCCTGCATTCCGGCGTGGATGGTACACCGGTACTTGAACGACCCCTTGGATGGGAAAGTCCGGACGGCGGAGGACTTAGTGGACGCCGCGATATTCGCGGGCGCACCGACCGAGCTCGCTCCGCCGTAGTAGGCCCTGAGCTCCTCTCCCTTCTGGAATTCGACACTGTGCGTCACCGGACCGAAAACAAAGGTCACCGAGTCCCCCACACTGATCGTGAACTCCTTCGGGGTGAATTGGAGATCCGCTGTGGCCTGGACCGGATTGTGGGCGCTGACGGACTCGCTGGGGGCGGTCGCACCACCGCTGCAGGCGGCGCCGAACAGGAGAACCGAAGGAACCAGATGACGCATCGAAAGCTCGAGGAGGAAGAAGTTTCTCCCTCTTGCAAGCGATGCGCCATTGCGGCAAGCGCCGTGTCTGTATCAAGTTAGCCTCGCACGACCCAATCGAGTGCAACAAAACGATCCAGGTCGCTGCATTGAATCGATCATCAATCCTCGTGGTGCTTGATGTTGTCCTTGTTCTCGGCCGCCACCTTGGCCGCCACCTCGGGCGGCGCCTCCGCGTAACCGTGGAACCGCTCCCGATGCGTTCCCCGCCCATGGGTGATCGAGTGCAGGGCGGTGGCGTATTTGAACAACTCGGCCTGCGGCACCAAGGCGCCAACCCGGGTAAGCCGCCCCAGGGTTTCGGTGGTGAGAATCTGGGCCCGTCGCGGGCTCAAGTCTCCGAGGACGTCGCCCATCATTTCGTTCGGGGTGAAGATGTCCAGCGCCATCACCGGTTCGAGCAGGACCGGTCGAGCCTTCGGCGCCACGTTCCGGAAGGCCAGAATGCCGGCCATCTTGAACGACATTTCATTGGAATCGACGTCGTGATAGCTGCCCTCAAAGCACTCGGCCCGGAAATCCACCATCGGATAGCCGGCCAGTGACCCCCGCGCTGCGGCTTCCTGGATTCCCCGGTCCACTGCCGGAATGAACTTGCCCGGAATCACCCCGCCCACGACGTCGTCGATGAACTCGTAGCCCGAGCCACGGGCCAGCGGCGCCAGGCGGATCCAGCAATCGCCGTACTGTCCCCGGCCGCCCGATTGCTTCCTGTGCTTGCCCTGCCCTTCCGCCATGCCCTTGATCGTCTCCCGATAGGCGACCCGGGGGCGGCCAAGGTCGGCGTGGACCCCGTACTTCTTCTGGAGCCGGCCCAGGATGATCTCGAAATGGCGCTCGCCCAAGCCGTGGATCAGCGTCTGGCCCAACTCCGAGTTGTATTCGAAGTGGAAGGTCGGATCTTCCTCGTGGAGCTTGTGGAGCCCGGCCGCAAGCTTGTCTTCCTCGCCGCGTTGCTTCACGATCACGGCCATGCTCGCCTCGGCCTCCGGAAAGACGATGGGGTCGAGGTGAATCGGATGATCTTTCCGGCAGAACGTGTCGCCGGTATGGGTATCCTTGAGCTTCGCGACCGACCCGATGTCACCGGGATTGAGCTCGGCGACCTCGATCCGCTCCTTCCCCTGCTGGACCGACAGGTGGCCCAGCTTCTCCGCCACGCTGTGCTCGTGGTTCCAGACCGCTTCGCCACTCTTGATGTGGCCGGCGTAGATCCGGAACAGGCTCACGTCGCCGACGTGTGGTTCGGACATGATCTTGAATACCCGGCCCACCAGCGGACCCTCGGCCGGCTTCGGAATCTCGAGCGGCGAGGGGAACAACTCGACCATTTCGGTGAGCAGGGTCCGGACCCCGTAGAGATACTCGCCGCCCCCGCAGAAAAGCGGCACGATGTCGCCGGCCAGCATTGCCTTCTTCATGGCCGGCACGACTTCCTCGCGCGAGAGCTGCTCGCCGCCGAGATACTTCTCGATCAGGGCTTCGTCGGTCGCCGCGACGGCCTCGGTAAACTGATCGGTGTATTTCGCGAACATCTCCTGGTACTCGGCCGGGACCGGGCCCTCGTCGTACTCACCGGTCTTGGAGCCGGGCCTGAACACCTGGTAGGTGCCGGTGAAGAGGTTCAGAATGCCCTTGAACGCGGGGCCATTGCCGACCGGGATCTCCACGGGGAGTACCTTGGGCGTAAGGTGTTCCTTCACGTCGTTGAACACTCTGTCAAAATCGGCGTGGTCCTTGTCCATCTGCGAGACGAAGAGAATCCGGGGCAGATGGTGGTGATCACAATCCTCCCAGACCTTTTCGGTGCCGACCTCGACGCCGGCGGTGGCGCTCAGCACCACGACCGCCGCGTCCGCCACGCTCAGCGCCGAGGCCACCTCGCCGTAGAAGTCGAGAAACCCCGGCGTGTCGAGCAGGTTGAGCTTGCAGCCCATCCACTCGGCGTACCCGAGGCCGAGGCTGATGGTGTGTTTCCGTTCGATTTCGTCGGCGGAGGTGTCGGTGAGGGTGGTGCCGTCTTTGATGGTACCGTGGCGCCGCGTCGTGCCGGCTACGAAGGCGAGTGCGTCGACGAGCGTTGTTTTCCCGGCGGAACCGTGGCCGACGAACGCCACGTTCCGGATTGCATCCGACCCATAAATCTTCATGGAGTGCCTCCTTCGACGGTGGGGTTGGTCTGATAGTGCATCCCGATCCCGGGCTTGTCAAACCCTTCGCCGTGAAGTGGGCGTGACGCCGCGGCCAGCTGACCGCTTTCCTGAGGTGGCGCGGAATGCCGCTCTATTCAACCTACGGACCAACCGCTGATACGAGCGGGCTGGCGGCCAATGGCGCCCCGGTGGGGTACCCGGCCCCCTCAGGTGGCCCCAACTGGCCGCCACTTCCCGGCCCTGGGCCTGCCCCGGTCGCGGAACGCCCGTAGAGTCGCATCGGCGCAGCCCGGATGACCATAGACAGTCCTCTCCGAGCAAGCCATATTTTTGGCTGAGCATCAGGGGGCCATTGGATGGGCATAACAGAGATCGTCAAGCGAACAAGTCTCATGGTTTTTTCCACGCTCGCCTCGCTCGAGGCCGCGTCATGCGCGGCCCTGAGGCTTCAGATCGTGCCCGGACATGTGCCCACCTACCACGGAGCAGCCAACCCGGCGTTCGAGTTCTGGTCGGACATCAACCCACAGTTCGGCGTCTGGCACTTCCCACACGCCGAGTACCGCCACAAGAAGGCGTGTTTCGACGTCACGTACCGGACAAATTCGGTCGGTGCACGCGACAGGGAGCGGACGATCGAGAGCGCCCGCCCTCGCGTCATCGTGCTGGGGGACTCGTTCGTCGAGGGGTACGGAGTCAAAGATGGAGCGCGCCTGACCGACAGATTGGAGGCCTCGACCGGAATCGAACATCTCAATTTCGGCACGTCGGGCGACTTCGGTCCTACGCAATACTTGCTGCTGTATCAGTCGCTGGCGAAGCACTACCGCCACGACGCTGTCCTTGTCGAGTTCCTTCCGGCGAACGATTTCGACGATGATGATCCCGGGTTCGGCAAGAAAGCATTCAAAGATCGGTATCGCCCCTACTTCGTCGGCCAAGACCCCAACTACCGCCTCGAATACTTTCTCGACGATATCACCAAAAGCAGCTATCGCACTCCACCCGACACCTTCCGGTCTCGGCTCGTCAACTTCCTCCGAGAAACAAGCCACGCATACAATCTCTACGCGTATTTCCGCGCCATCCGGGACCGCGAATCGGCCGCCTCGGGCAAGCATGGGCCCGAATCCCGCTATTACCATTTCACCGAGGCCGAGCTGCTTCGCCTCCGGTTTGTCCTGCAGCGACTGACCGCTGAGGGCGGCGGCCGGCCGGTAACGGTGTTCACGATCCCGACGGCTCGGGATCTAAAGGCCTATGAGATGAGCGGCGATGCCCCGTTGTCCCGTCGCCTTGCGGCTATGTCGCAGGAGGTCGGCTTTGAACTGGTTGACCTGCTCCCAGCATTCGCGAGGCAACGCCCGGCATGGCGATCATTGTTCCTCCAATGTGACGCTCACTGGAGCGAGGCAGGCAACGCCACCGCCGCCAACATACTGCTGTCCCACACGCGGAAAGTCGCCGGCCAACCGGCGACCCATACCGGTGCGGCGCACTAAGTCCGGTTGCGGCGAAGACCTCGAGGCGCTCCCCGCCGAGCGGCTCCATGATGGCGGCGTTCGTTAAAGCACCGTTCCCAAAGTTATAATCGTTCGCCCTCAATGGCGCTCATCGGCGACTCTGTCGGAAT
>JAYUZK010000177.1:0-5478 GCA_043751835.1 Gemmatimonadota bacterium
CGCGATCAGGACGATCGCGGAGCCGGCCTCGAACCCGATCCGGCCCTTGATACCCAGCGCCGTTTCGCCGACATGGATGTTGTGGCCGATCCCATAGGCGTTGCACGTCGCCGAGAGCTGCCCGACCAGGAGTGCCCCTTCGATCGATTTGCCGTCGAGCGAGACGGGCAGACCCTGGTCCCAGCCGATCACCCGGTCCGCCGGCGCGGGCGCGTCGGCTGGGGGATCGAGCAATTCGGCCGGCGGCGCCGCCCAGGTGTCGTGGGTCCAGCCGCCGCCCCAAGTCGTGCCCCAGAGGCCCTTGTTGATGCTGAACGCTCCGGCCTTCGGCGGCACCGGGAGGCCACGTTGTTCGAGGTAGGCGATCGACTGCTCGCGGGAACGATTCTCCTCGCGGATCGGAGTCACGATCTCGAGCGTGGGCGCCAGCACCCGAATCGCGACGTCGAACCGGACCTGATCGTTCCCCGCGCCGGTCGAGCCATGCGCCACGGCAGCGGCACCGATCCGCTGGGCCACTTCCACCACCGAGATCGCCTGCTGGGTCCGCTCGGCCGAGACGCTCAAGGGGTAGACCTCGCCCCGGAGGACGTTCCCCTGGATCAGGTAGCGGACGAACCGGTCGAACACGGCTTTCCGGGCATCAATCTCATGGTGCTGGACCGAGCCGACCGCGAGGGCCTGCTTCCGGATCTGGGCGAGTTCGGCGGCGTCGGCCCCGCCGGTGTTCACATGGACGGTGTGGACAGCATAGCCCCGCTCGGTGAGCCGGGGGACACAGTAACTGGTGTCGAGGCCGCCCGAGAAGGCGAGCGCGATTGTCGGTTTATGCATAATGCATAAACATGCAGGATGCCGGCCATCATCGCAAGGGGCGTCTGGAACGAGGTGGTCATCAGCCGGCGCCGGCCCTCCCGCCATTGCTCCGGACCCTTGTGGCCCGAGCCGTGGTGGACGTAGCACATGTGAAGCACCATCGGCTCGTCCGGGGTCTGGGACCGCTTGTACTTGCCGATCGACACCGGGTAGTCGAGCTCAACCTGCTTGAAGAAGTCCTTGGTGTGGAAGACGAGATTGGTCTTGAGAGGTAGTCCACCTTCTCGGTCATGATCCGGATCAGGTCCCGCTTCGCCCGCTCGTTCAGCGGGGACTCCCGGGCAAACTCCTCCCACGGCTTCTGCCAGCACCCGGTCACCAGTTTCTGCTGGCCGAAGGTCTCCTGGTCGAAGACGATCGACTTCGCGAGGCCGTTGATCCGGAACTCGTTCCGCTTGGCGTGGCCGCCGAAGTCGTCGTGGTTGTCGAGCACCAGCACCTGGGCCCTCGGCCGGTGCTGCCGATAGAGGTGCGCGGCCGAGAGTCCGCTGATCCCGCCGCCCACCACGATCAGATCGTACTGCTCCTCGGGCTTCCCCACCGGCCACGTCTGACCCGACACCCGCGCGTGCATGGTCTCCCACGCCCCGTCGTGGGTACCGCGGAGCCCGGTGAGGGCCGGCGGATAGTACTCAGCCGGATCTCCGGTCAGTCCAAGTTGCTCCCAGGGCGTCAGCATGGCGCCGCCCACGGCGAGTTGCATGCCGCTCAGGAAGTCCCGCCTCGTGACACGCTCTCCCACCGAGGCCCCAAGTTATGGCCATGGCCGTTTCCCTCCGCCGGTTTACCGTGGACGAACTCGACGCCTTCCCGCCGGACGGGAATCGGTACGAGTTGCTGGACGGGGTGCGCTTCGTGACCCCGGCACCGGGACCCATTCACGAGGAGATAGTGGCCCGCCTCGGCAGCGTCCTGGGCAACCACCTCACGCCTTGGCCGTCGGTTCGGTGGGTTCCGCGGAGCGAGGTGTCCCTTCCACCCGGAAACCGGATCGAGCCCGACCTGTTCGGGTCCCGGCGCGCGCTGTCGTGTCGGGCAACGCTACGGCCGCGGCGCGCTGTTCTCGATGTGCCGGCTCATGATGCGGAGCAGTTCCTGATTGCTCCACGGCTGCCAGCCATGCGGCTTCAGCGGCCGCCCATACTCGACGGTCCCGGCATAGTACGGCCCCTTCCCCGGCTCCTTCGTCGACTCGAGGAACTTCTCGAAGTGATAGACGCCGAGGTTGAGGAAGAAGTTGTCCATGTCACCGACGCCCACGTGGAGCTTGCCCACGAGCTTCGGTCCCACCGTGCTCCAGTTCCGCTCCAGATAGTCGCGCAGGTCCTTGCCGCCCGCCCGCATCGCCTCCGCCACGGCGTGATCGATGGTTCCGGCCCGCTTGTCCCAGAGCGCCTTCGGATAGCCGTCGGCGCCGACGGGGGCCCACGCGGCCTGCCAGCCGTCCCACTGGCCCCCTGACCGGCCCTTCGACGCGATCACCGCCTCCGCCTGATTCTCCTCGCGCACGGTGAGCTCGGTCAGCCCTTCGGCCGTGCGGCTCGACGGCACCTCGCGCGGGAGCCACGAGCCGTCGGCGGTGACGTAGGCGTTGCTGTCGGCGTAGATGTTTCCGAACTGGTAGTTCCGGAAGTCGAGCTGATCGGGATAGAGCGACCACGCGCCGCCGAACACATCCGGATAGTGGATCTGCAGCGCCAGCACATCCCAGCCGCCGGTGGAGCCGCCGGTGAGCAGGCGCGCGTGGGCGCCGCCGATGGTGCGGAACCGCCGGTCGATCTCAGGGATCAGCTCCTGGGTGATGGCGTCTCCGTAGGGGCCGTTGTTGGGCGAGTTGAGGACGTAGCTGTCGTCGTAGTACGGGGTGGTGTGCTGGATGAAGACGGCGATCATCTCGGGCACCTTGCCCGAGGTCCACGCCTCCTGGAACTCGCAGCCCGGTTCGCGCGCGCTTCGGAGCAGCCGGGCCGCCCGCTCCTCGGCCGGCTCGGGCTTGTCGCATCCCTCGAAGGTGAAGCCGAACGGCGCCCGTTCGCTGAAGTGGCCGACGGTGTAGACCACGGGATACCGTTTGGCGGGGTTCGCGTCGTACCCTTTCGGCAGCAGCACCACCGCGCCCAGCGCCATGGGTTGGCCCCAGAAGGCACTGGCGAGTTTGGACGTGATCGTGAACCGCTTCACCCACGGCGTCTCGTCGATGCGCGCCGGGGCCGGGAGCGTCCTGGTGAGCGACAGGGTGAGTTCGGTCCGCGCGGCGGGATCGATCCGGACTTTCCGGACTTCGCTGACCAGCGAACCGGGGGCGTTGTTGAAGCGCTGGCCCTCGCCCGCGTCCATGTGGGCCCGGATCGTGTGGCCGTCGGCCCGATGGAACTCGGTGTACGGCAGCAGCAGGCCCTGCACGAAGTAGTCGCCGGCCGGCAATTGGGCGAGGGACGTTACCGGGAATCCCGGCACCGACGCGTCGATGGTGACCGCTTCTCCCGGTTTGAGCGCGGTCACGTCCACGCCGAAGAACGGCTCGCTGCCCCGCGAAGTGCCGGCTTGCAGCCGGGGCTCCGACTTGTCGGAACGCGAGATGAAGACGAACGCGCGGCCGGTAACGGGTCCGGCGCTCGCACTGGACGGATAGGAGAGCCGGACGGCCTGCCCGCCGACAATGTTCGGCACCGCGAAGCCGATGAGGAACATCGCAAGGCGCGCCGGGCGGCGAGAGCGCGCGGGCTTTGGCTGATGAAATCGCATGACGGAATGTAAGGGAAACCCGGGGCCCGCGGACGGACCTAGTGCTTTCCGCGCACCCTGGCCGCGAGTTCCGTGGCCAGATTCTCCCCGATCACGATCGCATCCCCGGACACTGCCCTTCCGCCGACGGGGCGGGTGGCCAGGAACCGCTGGCCATCGGCGGTGACGTCGAACCCCCACGTGGACATGCCGAAAAGCTCTCCGGAGAAGAGCCGCACCGGCGTACCGGCGGAGAAGGTCGGTGCGAGGGTGACCGGCACCGATATCATGTCGCCCTGCCCGTCCCCGAAGCGCAGGCACCGGCCGTCATGGCACCAGCGCAGGGCCGTCCGGGGAGAGTTGGGATCGACCTTCAATCGCCGGTCCGCCGAGCAGGACGCGGGGCGCGCTGTCGCCGTTGGCGTGCTGACGGTAGATGTCACCAGACTGGCCCCCGACGATCCACTGGCCGTCGGGAGAGACGCTCAAGCTGCCCATCGCCCTTGAACTCGCGGGGCAGCGAGCTGCCGGCGGCGGGGCCCCGCCCGTAACCCAGCCGCGAGGTGTAGGCAAACTCGCGACCATCAGGAAACCCGACCGGGACCCCGGCCGACTCGACCATCGGTTTCCGCCGAATCGGGTACCGGCCGGTGCTGCTGAGCCTCAAGCCTCCTCCCCCGGCAGCCGATATTGAGATGATCGAGGTCTATCGAGGAGCGGCCCAGATTCCCGGGGTCTATCACTGGGACGGGTGCGCCGTCATTGCGGTCTGGACCAAGTGGAATCGGTGAGCCGGGCGTCCCACAACCCGCCGGTCTTGCGACCCCCACAGTTATAGCTATTTTAGCTATTATGGAGACCGCCCGATGACCACCCGCACGCCGCCAGTCCACCCAGCCCGAGGCCCTCGCGCTCAACCCGCGTCTCGGCCCGCCCGGCACGTCACGTCCACCGAGGCCAAGAACCGCTTCGGGCAGGTCTTCGACGCGGCGCTCCAGGGTACCGTGGTGGTCATCACCAAACACGCCACCCCCAAGGCTGTCATCCTCTCTTATGACGCCTACCAGGCCCTGACCCGCCCTTCGAGCGAGAAATTGAACCAACTCGGGGCCTCGTTCGACGCGATGCTGGCGCGAATGCAGACGCCCCGAATCCGGGCGGGCACTCGAGCCGGGTTCAGTGCCACGCCGAAGCAACTGGGCAAGGCGGCCGTTGCGGCCGCCAAACGGCGTGGCTAACCGGCCTCACCGGCCGGTCATTCAGGTCCTCGCCGGCGTCAACGGGGCCGGCAAGAGCAGCATCGGCGGCGCCGCGGTGCGCGTGCGAGGTGGCGAGTACTTCAATCCGGACGAGGCAGCGCGGCAGATCCGGGCCGAGCACCCCGTTCTCTCGATCGTCGAGGCCAACGCCATCGCATGGGAGACCGGTCGGGCACTGCTCGAACGGGCGATCGCTGAGCGCCTGGACTACACCTTCGAAACCACCCTTGGCGGTGAGACCATCACTGGGCTGTTGCACCAGGCGCTTGCTGCCGGGTTCGACGTCCGGGTTTGGTTCGTGGGTCTCGCCTCGCCGGAACTCCATCTCGCGCGGGTTCGCGCTCGGGTCAGGGCCGGCGGGCATGACATTCCTGAAGCGACGATCCGGGCCCGGTTCGACGCTAGTCGGCTCAACCTGATCGGTTTCCTGGCCGTCGCAGCCGAGGTCCGGGTCTACGACAACAGCCGAGAGGCCGATCCCCGTCGCGGTGTGGCGCCCGAACCGAGGCTGTTGCTCCATACCGTGCGCGGGAAGGTTCGCGCCCATTGCGCGCTCAGCACCGTGCCGGAATGGGCCAAGCCGATCTTCGCCTCGGTCACGACCGCCGCCTAGTTCTTT
>JAYUZK010000178.1:0-5412 GCA_043751835.1 Gemmatimonadota bacterium
GCCCTGTGCACCGGCATCCAGGCAACCTCGCTCTCACCTCCCGCGAACTCGGCGCCGACCACGCGGCGTCGGCGAGGATCATCGACCGGGAAGACCGCCATCGTTCCGCGGCCCGATGTCGCCTCCACCAGCCAACGTCCATCTGCGCTCAGCAACGCCGTCCCGATGGTCGTCGTGTCGACCATCACCGGACTGCCGGCCGACAAGCTCAGCACGCCGAGCCGCTGCGATCCATCATCCAGACCTGATGCCACCATAAGCCGCTCGGCATCCAACCAACCGGCAACCCGCGTCACCTCGGCCTCGAGGTCATTCCGGCACTGCACGACGGTGCCATCCGCGGACGTCCAGCACAGCGTGCTGTGCCCATCCGCGACTCGCTGCCGAATGAACGCGATCCGGGACCCGTCCGGCGACCACCGGGGCCCACGGTCGGTGGTCGGTCCCGCAGTTAGCTGGCGAACCCGGCCGGTCGCGAGATCGAGCACGGCGATATCGGCGTCGTCATCGCCGCGTGGTGTCCAGCGTGCCGTCCGAAAGGCCAGTGACCGGCCGTCCGGCGACCAGCTCGGCTCGAGATCATCGCCGACCGCGTCGGTCAGCCGCCTGACGGTCCCGTCCGACTCGCGGAGGAACAAGTCAGTCACGCCCGAATCGGAGACCACCCGAGCGTAGGCGATCCGCTTCCCGTCGGGACTGACGGCCGGCCACCCCTGGTTTCCGGATCCCGCCACCCAGGCCGGTTCCCGCCGTCCCTCGGCCGGGCGAATCGGACCCGCATCGTTCCAGCCGTTTGCCCGCACAGGTATCCGGAAGCTGGCCACGTCGCCGCTATCACGGCGGCCCGATAGCAGGAGCTCTTCCTCCGGCGGCGCTACTGTCGAGGTAACCTGGCGCCAGGCGATCAGCCCGCCGACGAGCACCATGCCTGCCGTGGCGATGACATGGCGAAGGCGAATTCCATAGCGGGCCCGGAGCGGCAGCGTAGCCTCGAGCCCTTTCACCAAGGCCGGCGTCGCGTACTCGCCGAGAAACTCCTCGGCCAGGTGGCGCGGCGCGGCCTGGTCGCCCCGGTGTCTCGCTGCCGCCAGCCACCGCCGGTAGAGCGGGCCGATTTCCCGGGCTGCCCCGGCCGCCGCCAGATGCTGGGCCGCCCGCGGCAAACCGTCCACGCCGGAGCCTCGTTCCGCCGACAGGAGCCGGCCAAGCGTGCGATGAGCCTCGATGCGATCCCGTTCGGGAATCGAGCGCCACAAGGCCTCGGCGATCTCATCGTGGGCCGGGGCCCACTTGCCCCCGATTCCCAGCGCGAGGCCTTTTCGTTCGAGGCCGGACATTGCTTCATCCACGGAGGCGGGCGAGGTGTTCGAGAGTGAGGCCAGGTCGTCGCCGCGCAAAGGGGCACCCGACACCGCCAGGAACACCATCAACTGCCGGGGTTCAGCGCCCAACGCGGCGAGACGTTCTGCCATCGCATCCCGGCTCGCCAACCGTCCGACGAGCAGATCCGGCTCGGAACAAGCCCAACGCCCCTCAGAGAGCGACAGCTCGTCGCGGTCCCGGGCCAGTTGGAGACTTTCGACCAGGAGGAGGGGCGAGCCGCGGGTGGCCGCCTGCAGCGCAGCGATCAGTCGATCGGCCCAGGCCTCCTCGGGAACGGTGCCAAGGCTGGCCAGAAAGCCGCCGACATCCGCGACGGACAACGGTTCCAGTGTGAGCGTCATCGCCGGGACATCGGTCGCCATGGCGCTTTCGGTGGGGCGGCCCGCCGTGAGCAGGAGGACGGGCGTTCCCTCGAGGCGGCTCGCCAGCGAACGGAGGATGCTGCGCGAAGCGCCGTCGAGCCAATGGGTGTCATCCACCACCAGCGCCAGCGGGGCATCGTCGGCCACCGCACGGAGCAGTTCGCCGACCGCGAGGGCTCGTTGAAGAAGGAGATCCGCGCCGGCGGCCGCCGGGGCGCCGGCAAACATCGAGGATAACGCCGGCTGGAGGCCCACGAGCACGCCGGCCGTGCTCGGCGGAACACCGACGGCGCCGGACAGGCTGCCTAACCGGCGCACGAGGTCACCGGCGAAGGCATAGTCGAGGGTCCGCTCGCCCGAATTGGCCCGCAGGGACACCACCCGCGCACCGCTTGCCACCAATCGGCTGGTCACGTCAGTCAGCAGCCGAGTCTTGCCGATCCCCGCCGCGGCCGAGACGTGGATGAGCCGCGCCTGACCCCGGCGCACGGACGCCCAGGTATGCAGGATGGCGGAGAATTGGCGTTCCCGGCCGATCAGCTCGGCGATCAGGCCGCTGGCCTCGGGACCGTCGACCGCCGCGCCACCATCCCGAATCCGGGTGATCAGTGCCTTCATCGCGCCCCCCGGCGCCGACCCGTCCTCACGGGCCCATGCGGCGAACGATTCCGCCTCGGCCCGGGCGGCCAGATCGTCGCGAGCCAGCAGGAGGGCCTCGAGCAGTAGACGCCAACCGGTTTCCGCACCGGGCACCAGGGTCCGAATCCGCCGGGCCAGCCTCGTGGCCTCGCGGGCCTGACCACAGTCGAGCGCCCGCCGCGCTAGCGACTCCGCAGCGCGGAGGAAGAGCTCCTGGAGCCGGGCCCGTTCCAGATCGGCCCAGTGTTCAAACTCGGCGGTGCCGGGATCGCCATAGTCCGGGAAGAAGGGGCCTCGGTACAGGTCCACGGCCCGGGTAAAGTCTCCCTCTGCGACCGCCGCGAGAAAGACATCCCGGTCAACCTGGAGCGCGAGCTGGAGGGTCATCGCCGTAGTACCGCCCTCCGCGGCGTGCTCCCCGACCAGTGTGTGAATCCGGTGGAGTGTGGTCCGGAGCGAACCCGACGCGAGGCGCGGGGCGCTATCCCCCCACAACAGGGCGGCGAGGTGTTCCCGAGTGGCGGTTCGTCCCGGGGCGCAATGGAGGTAGGCAATCAGGGCGAGGGGCTTGGACGGCCCGATGGCGATCGAGCCGTCGGGGCGCGTCAGAACCGCCTCGCCGAGGGTGCGCAGGCGAAGGGTTGAGTCGGTCAAACCCTGGAAGGGGTTGAGTTCAGTTCGGGCCATGTGTGACGCCGCTGTCACGCTCAGGGTGGATACTGGATGCACCACGCCCTGCCTCAGCCGTCGCCAGACCGCACCGGATTTTCTTCGGGTCGCACTGGGGAAGGTACGGAATGGGGGGGGAGGGGGCAAGGCGGGGTAATTAGAGCAGCGGCAACCTGTCGTTCTTTCCCTGTGTTCTCATCCTCATTCTGTAGGGGTCCAATGAATCAGCACACGTCGCTATGGGCACCGCAACTCCTCGCTCGCCACTCCCGGTCTGTGGGCCTCAGCATCGCGTTGGGAATGATGGCACTGGCTCCAACGCGCCAGGTCATGATGGCACAGGGGCCTCGATCCGGGGGCGTCATAGTGGACCTCGTTGCCGCAAAAGAGGCCCCGAACGCGCCGAAGGCATCAAGCAAGAGCCCGGCCGTCGCCGGCATCCTCAGTTGGCTCCTATTTCCAGGCGTGGGGTCGTACTACGCCGGCAACAGCGGCCACGGAACTCGCCACGTTCTACTGGCCGTCGGTTCAATCGCCGCGATTGTCGCGGGGGTGGCCCAAACGGGCGACTACGGCGACTACACGAGCGCCGGTTCCGCGTTGATCCTTGGGGGCGTGGTTGCCTACGTCGCCAACGACATCTGGGGCATTCTGACCGCCATTCATGATGCCGAGCGGCACAACGAGGCAGCGGGGCTGTCGTCGGTGGTCAAGCCGGAACTAAGAGTGCTAACGGCGGCGGGCCCGAAGGCTGTCTGGTCTCCCGCTCCACTCCGGTTGGGCCTTCAGGTGGTCAGGCTCTCCTTCTAGTCGTACCACCCGCCGGCTCATTTGCTCAAACATCCGCAAACGGGGTCGGCGCCAAGCTGACCCTTGCCGTTTCACGACCGGATTGACCGTTCTCTCGGTGTGACGCACCTGTCACGCTCTGCATGGATACTGCAACCCTTGCGATCAGATGTCTCCGTGCTCGGGACGGGTCCGGACTACTGGCACCCGTCGGGTTCGGCGCCAAGCGGTGGCCTGGAGGGCCAGCACGACACTGCCGTCGGGTTGGAGCGCTAGTGCCGAAGGCGCTCGCGGTTGATGGGACCGGCCCGGCGCAAGCACGAGTCTAGTTGGTCCCCCGGCTCGAACCGATGCGCTTAGGACGGATCTCTACTCAGCCCGCAGCGACTCGGTCGGGCTGACCCGCGAGGCCCGCCAGGCCGGAAGGGCGGCCGCCGCCACGCCCGCAGTCAGCAACGCGAGCGCGGCGGCGCCCATACTCACCGGATCGGCCGGGGAGACCCCGTAGAGAAAGCGCGAGGCACCTCGCGCCAAGGCGACGGCCGCCACCAGCCCCAGCCCCGTGCCGACCACCACCGGCGCCACGCCCTCCCCGATGATCTGGCGAAGGACCTGGCCCGGCGCCGCGCCAAGCGCCATCCGCAGGCCGAGTTCCGTCTGGCGCCGGGACACCGAGTAGGCCACCACCGAATAGATCCCCACCACGCCGAGTACCAGCGCCAGCGCGGCAAAGAGCGTCAGGAAAAATCGGAGCTGGAGCGGCTGCGCCAGGGCGGTTTCCACCACCTGTTCCATCGTCGTCGTCCGCGCGATGGCGAGCCGCGGGTCGACCTCGGCGGCAATCCGGCGCACGGCGGCAAACACCGCGCCCGGCGGCCCTCCGGCGCGGAGCACCAGGGCCTTGCCAAAGGGAGGATCGGCATCCTGCGCGTCGGCGAGGTAGAGCACGAAGGGATTGGCACCGGTGACGCCAGTCGAGCGAACGTCTCCCGCGACGCCGACGACCGAGATGGCCACCGTGTCACCACCGGGGAACCGGACCCGCCGACCGATCGGGCTCTGCCCGGGCCAGACCCGGACCGCGAAGGCCCGGCTGACCAGCCCGACCCGAGGGGTCCCGGCCCGATCGCCCGGCTCGATGGCGCGACCGTCGACGATGGGTATGCCTAACGTCTTGAAGTAGTCCGGCGACACCGGCCGCCAGAGTGCGTTCGGGGCATTGGTCCCCTGTAGATCGGGCTGGCCCTCGACCGCGATCGGTCCCTGCCCGCCGTCATCGCGAACCGGGAGGCGACCGATCCAGGCGGCGCCGGTGACGCCGGGGATCGCGGCCGCACGATCGCGGACCGCCTGAAACGCCTGGGTTCGCTGCCCGATCGGAAACCCGTCGCTCGGAACCAGGACGTCGACCGCGACGACCCCGACTGGCCGGACGCCGAGATCGAGAGCGAGGAGGCCGGAGACCGACCGGATCAGGAGCAGGGCGCCGACCACCAGCAGCACCGCGACCCCGGCTTCGCCGGCCACGAGCACCGAGTGGACCCGGCCGGTGCCGCGGGTCAATCCGGCG
>JAYUZK010000179.1:0-4101 GCA_043751835.1 Gemmatimonadota bacterium
TCGTAGTGGCCGAGGGCCACCGCGTTTCGGCCGAGCGTCTTGGCGGCGGTGGCCAGGTTGATGTGGGTGTTGACCGAGACCGAATCGAACCGGAGGGCCTGTTCCAGCGCCGCGATCGCCTCGGCGGGCCGTCCGAACGAGAGCAGCTCGGTGCCGTAGCTGTACCAGGAGGCCGCGGACGGGTACCGCTCGACGATCAGCCGGCCGAGGGCGATGGCGGAATCCGGTCGTTGCCGGTCGCTGGCAAAGTTGCTGGCCAACTGGAGGCGCTCCCATTCGGTCAACCGGCCGGTTCGTTTGAGCGCTTCGGTATAATACCGGTAGCCGACGGCCCGGTCCTGATGGTAATAGCTGTATCTGCCTAACGCCCCCATCGCCATCGCGAATCCGGTGTCGAGGTCGACGGCCCGCGCCCACAATTCCTGGGCCATGTGGTAGTTCTGGCGGGACCAGGCGGCGGACCCCATCGCATAGTTCCGGAGCGCCTCGATCGAGGTGGTGGTGGCCTCCGGGAGCGCCACGGTCCGGGCCCTCCGTTCGGACCGGCGCTCGCCCAACCCGGCCCGGACATCCTGGAGGAGGCGGTCGAGGGCGATGATCGCCCCGGCCTTGGTTTCGGCGGACGCGTCGGAGTGGATCGCCACCGTGCCGGTTTCGCTGTTGGCAACCTGGACCGATAGCCGGTACCCGGAGCCCGCGGGCTCAAGTCGGAATCCGATCGCGTAGCGGGCTTGTTCCCGGACTCCGACTTCCTTGGCGCGGGCCAGCGTGAACGCCACGGTGTCGGGCCGATCGAATCCCATCCGCCGGAGGGCGCCGGTGATTCGGCCCTGCGGCAGCAGGCTCAGTTGCGGTGATTGGCGAAGCCCGACCGCGGCAGCCGTGATCAAGGATCGATCAAACAGGGTGTCGCCCGTGGTGTTGTCGAGATCGGCGAGGACAATGGCATCGCCGCGGTTGAAGTCGGAAGGAGCCCTGGTCCGGAGCGCGTAGGCGGCTACCGTGGCCAGGACGGCAACCCCGCCGATCGCGGCGAGCGTGAATCGCGGCCCCCGGGCGTCGGCCGCGACTTCGGTCCGGATCCGGACCCGCGGCCGGGTGGCGGCGACCCACTCCTGGAACTCCGGCGACTCGGGCAGGTCGAAGCCGGCCAGGAACCGCCGGGCGGCCGGACCGCCGCCACTCCCGTCGCCAAGCTCCACGTCGCAGGCGAGTCGGGCCAGATCGACCGTTAGGCGGCCGTTCGCCAGCGCCATCACCGGGGCGCCGGCCGCGGCCGTGACGGTTTCGACGGCCCCGGTCAGCCGCGCCCGGCCCTCGGCGGGCGTCAGATCGGGGGTGAGTCGGAGCAGGGCTTCGCTTTCGTCCACCGATCCGCCCGGCGCGAGCGCGGCGAGACAGAGGGCGCCGAGCGCGATCGGGTCACCGACGACGAGCGGACCGTTCGGTCCCTCGAGCGCGAGGCCGCCCAGGGTGCGGAGGGTGTATTGAGTCATGGAGTCAGGGGACGGGGCGGCGGTGGCGGGCGAGCCAGTCGTGAGCGGCCTGGTACCGGGGCTGGAGAATCGGGTCGGCGTTCTTCCAGAGGCGGGCGACCCTCCCGAAATGGAACGCGGCGCTGTCGATCTGGCCCAGCCGGTCGAACGCGGTGGCGAGCCGCTCGTGGATCTCGGTCCGGTTGAGGTACAGCTGAGGCCCCTCGAGCCCACCCCGGAGGGCGGATTGGAGCGGATAGACGGCCTCGCGCGGCAGGTCGAGGGCCAGGGCGCTGCCGGCCAGCTCGAAATTGATCCGGGTGTAGCCGAGCGGCCAGGAGCTCACGGCGGCGCGGTGCTGGTCCAAAGCCTCGGTGTGCCGCCGACTCCAGGCCAGAATCAATCCGCGGACAAAATGGTGGAGGCGGGGATCCCGGGCGTAGGCGCTCCGGGCACCGTAGGTCGCGATCGAGTCCGTGAGCCGGGTGGCCAGGACGGTGTCCTGCGCGGCCATCGCCGCGGTGGCGGCCAAGGCAAAATTCCAGGCAACCTGGCGGCTTCCGTTCGCGGTTGCGCCACTGGAGTCCGCCAGCGCGCGGGCCGTGCGGAGGAAGAAGTCCGCCGCCAGGAGCGGGCGCTGGGTTTCGAAATCGAGGATGGCCATGAGGAGCGGATCGATGGTCGCGTCGGCCCGCCGGACGGTCCCGAACGGCGCGCGGCCCTCTCCCACCAGGGCGGCGGCCGCCCGGAACCGTCCCATCACCCGCAACGCGATGGTGCAGAGCCATCGATTGCGGCCCCACGCATCGCCGATCGGCAGGTCGAACATCACCGAACAGCCCCGCTCCATCCCGGCGATGTCGTCCTGATAGATGGATCGGGTGAGGAGACTGGCGATCGAATCGACCGGCCGGCGGTTGAGCTGGGTGTACCGGGCCCCCGCTTTCCGGGCGAGATCGTCGCGGCCGAGCCGGAGATAGTAGGCGGCGGCCGCGGCCGGCGGTTGGGGGTCCTCGGGCAGCAGGGCGGCCCATCGGTTGAGCGTTGCGATCACGGCCGGGATGGAGTCGACCCGATCGTAGGCCAGAAAGAGCGTCGCGAAACTCTCACAGAGCCGACAGGGACCGGTTCGGCCACCGCGGGTGGCGGAGTCGATGGCGATGGCTCGATCGAGGAGTCCGACGGTGCGTTCCACCGGCGCCCCGCTCATCGCGAAGACCTGGGCCGAGCGACCGAGGGCTTCAGGATCGCGGGGGTACCCAACGGCCAGCGATTCAGCGGCCGCAACGCTGCCGGGCTCGCTCTGATTGCCGCCGACATGGGTCCGGATCAGGAGGCGGTCATGGGTGGGGGCCCGATCGGCGAGCTGCTGGGCCAGCCGTCGCATTCGATCGGACGAAGGATCGCCCACCAGGGCCGCGCTCCACCAACCGTAGTAGGCGGCCATCGCGAAGGTTGAGTCCTCCGCGACCGCCGCGGCAAAGCTCCGGGCGGCGGCGTAGGTGTCGTACTGGTAGAGGGCCCGGAGTCCGTCCTCGTAGAGCCGCAGTACGATGGCCGATCGCGGTTCGATCGGCTCGAGGGGGGCGGCGAGCGCGAGGTCGGCGGCGATCGCGTTGGTGATGCTGTCGACCACGGCCCACCGATCCCGGGCGGTGGCGAGATAGCCGCGGCGGACGACCCCGGTGACGACGTCGATCCGCCGGAGTTCGAGTCGAAGCGCACCACCCTCGGCTTCCGCCAGTTCGCCTTCGAGAATCTCATCGGCGCCGGCCTTGCGGGCCGCCTCGAGCCGACCAGCCCGGGCGGGAATCCCTCCCCGCGGCATCAGTTCGAGCATCCGGGAGGTTGCGATGATGTCCAGGCGGGTGAGGCGGCTCAGACTGGTAGTCAGAACCTCGCCGAGCACGTTCCCGATCGAGGTCGAATCGGGCGCGGTGAGATCGCGGAGATCACCGACGGCCAGGACGGGAGTTTTATTCGCCGGGCTGGTTCCCGATCCCGGCCGTCGGAGCACGGCGACGGCCGTGACCACCGCCACGATCAGGAGGGTCACCCCGATCGCAATCCGCCGTGTGGTAGGGCGGTTCGCGGAAGGGGCAGCGGGCGGCTCGACCGGCACGGGAGACGGATCGCGCCGCGCCAAAGTGACCGGTGCGGGGACCCAGGACCGGCCTCCTCGAGCGCCCTGATCGGTGCGCATCCGGTCGACGGCGGCCGCGATGGCGGGGTCCGGTTCGATCTCGAGTTCCCGGCGGACCAGGTCCCCGTGGGCCTTGGCGTGGGCCACCGCGCCCCCGCGGTCGCCGCCCCGGGCAAGGGCTTCCATCAGTCCAAGCGCCAACCGGCTGGCCAGCGGATCGAGCTCGACGAGCCGCCGCCAATAGCCGGTCGCGTCGGTGGTGCGACCGGTCGAGGCCGCTTCCGCCGCAGCGGCTTCCAATACCGTCTGAGCGCCGGCCGCCCGGGTCCGGCGCTCGTCCTCGATCCATCGTTCGAATCCGGGGACGTCGGGCAGGACAAACCCGGCCAGGAACGGGCCCCGATACAGCCGCGCCGCGGCCGCCCAATCCCGGGCGGCGATGGCGGCCGCAAAGTCGTCGAGATCGCTGCCGATGACCTTTGG
>JAYUZK010000180.1:0-4492 GCA_043751835.1 Gemmatimonadota bacterium
GCCGGTCCGCCGCGATCGCCACCGTCGCCACGCCAACCTCGGCCCGGGCCGGGCGACCCGGGATTCGTCCCGCCCACAGCGCTCGTCCCACCGCCAGCACCGATCGGCTCACGGCCGGCTGAACGACAAGGACCCGAGCCACCACCGACCTCGACACCTGGGCTTCACCGCGCCCGACACCCAGAAATCCCGCAGCCAGACCAGTCAGGACCCCCAAAGCCAGGCTCCGGACCGACGCAGGTCGAAAATCGTCAAGAAGCTGCATTCAGGGCCTTTTGGCCGGGACCAAGCGAGAGCATGGCTTGGCCACCGGCTAGAAACGCGGCAATAAAATTGACCGTCTAGCAATGCATAAGTGCAAGTATAACAGATACTTACAATGCATTTATAAAAATAACCGACCAGAGTGCAGACAGTCGCATCTGGCTGGCATGCTGGTTGCCCTGCCCCTCCTCAGTCGGGGAGCGGCCACTCCCCGTGAAGGTCACCGAACCCGAACAACCAGAAAGAGGGAACAGGGCACTATGCGTCTCTTCACTACAGTATCGGTCGCGATCCTCGCCAGCTTGAGTCTGGCCGGTTCCGCCGCCGCCCAAACGAGCGGCACCATCACCGCCCGGGCACTCGTCCGCCAGCCGATCACCATCACCAACGGTCAGGACCTCGACTTCGGGGTCGTGATCCAGGGAACCGCCAAATCGATCTCGGAAACCGCCGCCGCCGCCGGCCGGTTCGACGCCACCGGCACCGCAAGCGCCAACGTCAACGTCAACTTTACCCTGCCGGCCAATCTGATCAACGGCGGGAACAACCTGCCGATCGGGAGCTGGGCCGGCTGCTACAACCAGGCGGCCGCCGTCAACTCGATCGGCTGCACGACAATCGCCAGCATGGCCGGAACCACGCCGACCGCCTTCGGGAACGTCGCGGGCGCCGGTCGGCTCTGGGTCTTCGTGGGCGCCACCGTGACACCTGGCGCGGCGCAGGCCGTCGGCACCTATACCAACACGGTGACGCTGACCCTTACCTACTTCTGAGCCCCGGACGCTCGGAGCCCGGCAGCGGGCCACCGATGCGCCGACCGTTGATTCTTGCCCTGGTCGCCCTGGCGATCGAGTCTCCGCCCTGTTCGGCGCAGCTCGTGGTTCAGGGCATCAGGGATCTCGATTTCGGCCCCGTGATTCAGGGTATTGCGGCCACAGTGACAACCGCCAACCCCACCAGCAGTGGGCAATTCTACTTCAAGACCCCGGCGATCGGGACGCGAATCCGGATCCAGTTCACCCTGCCCACCCAGCTGAACGGACCCACCGGCGCCACGATGCCGATCACCTTCGGCGCCAGCGACGCGCTGGCCAAGGGCACGGCACCGGCCAGCGTTCCGGTGTCATTCGACCCGAACAAGACCGCGAGCTTCACGATGACCAGCAGCCTCGACGCCAACGTCTGGCTGGGCGGACGGGTCACACCCGCCGCCAACCAGCGGGTCGGCAACTACAGCAATACCGTCGTAATGACGGTGACCATCTTCTGATGCGCTCCTATTGCTGGTCCACTCTGTTTGCCATCGGCGCGGTGGCCCCCTTGGCCGCCCAAGGCGTCCTGGTCGCCCCCCACGCCGTTGTCATCGATCATCGGACCCGGAGCACCTCCATCACGCTCTACAATCCGAGCGCGATGCCGGTCGAAATCACCGTCTCCACCTTCTTCGGTTTCCCGATCACCGACTCGGCCGGAGATTTCCAGCTGACCACCCCGGTGGACGGCTCGTCCCGTTCGGCCGCCGAGTGGATCGACGCCTATCCCCGCCGCACCGTCCTCGGCCCTCTCGAACGGCAGACGGTCCGGCTGCTCGCCCGCGCCCCGGCCGATCTCGCCGATGGCGAGTACTGGAGCCGGATCATGATCACGGCGAAGGGCGGAAAGGTCGAGGTCAGCTCGAACGATTCGCTGCCGTCCGGCATCCAGGTTGGGCTCGACCTCGAAGTCCGCACCATCATTCCGCTGCAGTACCGAAAGGGTACCGTCAGCACGGGCATCGCGGTCTCAACCCCCCGCGTCACCCACGTTGGCGATTCGCTCCAGATCCGCGCCCGGTTGGTCCGCCAGGGCAACGCAGCATTCGTCGGCACCGCCAGGGGCGTGCTGATCGACGAGCGGGATCAGGTCGTGGCAAGCTTCGCCGTCCCCCTCGCGGTCTACACCGAACTCGATCCACGC
Source organism: Gemmatimonadota bacterium (assembly GCA_043751835.1). Lineage (GTDB taxonomy): Bacteria > Gemmatimonadota > Gemmatimonadetes > Gemmatimonadales > GWC2-71-9 > SHZU01. The sequence continues at coordinate 2,221 of JAYUZK010000180.1, forward strand.
TTTGCCCTCGGTGTCGGGAAACTCCCCGGCGGTCATTACCGCTTCAAGCTGTCGCTCGCCCCCGAACGGGCCGATCTGCCGCCCGAACAGATTCTCCCGGCCAAGTCGCAGGACGCGCAAGTCGCCGTCACGCTCCCATGATCGTCGCGGTTCTGGGCCTCTCGTTAGGCGCGGCCGTGTCCGCCCCGGTGCAACCGGTTGCGCGGGACACGGCCGAGCCGGTGATCGTCGAGGTGGCCCTGGGCCGGATCGCATCGCGAACCCTGATGGCCTACCGGATCGGCGGCACCGCCCTGCTCCCGGTGAGCCAGGTCTTGAGTCTGGCCGAAATCCGGCAGACCGGCGGCACGCCTCGATCGATCGAGGCGTTGATCGAGCCGGCCGGAACCGCCTTCGCCGTTGACGCCGACCGCCACCGCCTGACCATCGGCCGCCTGATCCGGGTGCTCGACTCCACCGAGATCTTCGCTAGAGACGGCGAGGTCTACCTGGCCATCCGCCCGCTCGGCGCCGCACTGGGCCTCGAATGGGCGGTCAATTGGAGCGACCTCACCGTCTCGGCGATCGATGCGTCGGGCCTTCCCGTCGCCGCCCGGATCAATCGAGACTGGCGCCGGCGGAGGGAACTGGAACTGGGCGACATCCGCTTCGTTCCCGAACGCCTCATCGCCGGACCCCGCCGAACGATCGATGGCATGGTGGTCGACTACACCATCTACGCCCCCAGCGGCAGACCAATTCGCGACGCGGCCTATAGCACGGCCATCGGGCTCGACGTGGTCGGCGGGTCGCTCACGGCCACGGTCCAGAACCAATCCGGCGGCGGACGGACCGGGCTCCGGACCGACGCGTCGTGGTCGATCGTCAGGCGAAACGACAAATGGCTCACCCAGCTCCGGCTCGGTGACGGCATCGCTGGTGGCCCGCGGCCGCGGAACCTCAGGGGCGTGAGCTTCGGCAACACCCCGTTTCTTCGCCCCAACCAGCTTGGAGAGGTGGCCTTCACCGGCGATCTCGGCCCCGGCTGGCAGGTCGAGGCCTATCGGGGCGGCCGGATGATCGGGTTCGATTCGGTCAACGCCCTCGGACGTTTCTCGATCGACGCTCCGATCGCCTACGGCGAGAACCCGGTGGACTTCATTGCGTACGGCCCCTTCGGCGAGGTTCGCCGTTTCAACCGGAACTATCGAGTCGAATCGAACCGGGTCCCAAGCCGGCACTTCGAATACAGTGTCGCGGCCGGGGCCTGTCGCACCGACCGGTGCCGCGCGACCGCGAACGCCGATCTGAAATACGGCCTCTCGAGTCGCTGGACCCTCGGCGCCGGAGTGGATCAGTTCTGGCGCCCGGACTCGGTCCGGAATCTGTTCCATCCCTACGCCGCCTTGACCGGAAGCCTGGGCAACGCCATCGGTCTGCAGGCCGAGCTTGTTGCCAACGCGGTGGCCCGGGTCGGCGTCCGGTACGAACCGAGCACCCGTTTGATCCTGATGGCGGAGGGTAACCGCTTTGCCCGCGGGGTCCGCGCGCCGATTCTGACCCCCGAAGGACGGACCAGCCAGGTCACGTTGAGCGGCCTGTATCGGCCGGTCGAAGGCCTTGGGTCGTTCTATGTCGATGGCAGCGTTGACCTGGTCCGAAGCGGGCAGGCCGCGTCGAGCAGCGGGCGCCTTGGCGCATCGTATCAGTGGCGGGAAGTGCAGTTGTTGCCGGCCGTCCGTTGGCGGCGAACCCGGAACGCCGGGATCGCCATCGCCGGCGAAACCACATTCGAGCTCAGCACCTTCCTGCTTCCGATTCCGCGACTCGGTCGCTTCTTCGGTCAGTTCACCGCGAGGACCACGATCGAGACGGCGTCCCGTCTCCGGCCCGTGACGCTTACCGCCTACGCCGCGAGAAATCTCAACCGGACCATCCGGATCGAGGCTGGCGGCGGATGGAGTCGCCTCCAGGGCAAGACCTTGGCCCTCAACGTCGCAGCCAACCTGGCCACGATTCGGTCACTGACGGGTCTGACCCGCGCCGGGGGGCAGACCGTGGCAACCCAGTTCGTCCAGGGATCAGTGCTCTACAATCGCGAAACCAATCAGCTGAGACTCGCCGCCGGACCGTCGCTCGAACGGGCCGGCATCGCCGGCAAGGTATTCCTCGACCAGAACGGAAACGGCCGGTACGACCAGGGCGAATCGCCGCTGCCAAACGTCCGCGTCAGCATCGGCATGGAAACCCGCTTCACCGATGGCAAGGGGGAGTATCACCTCTGGAACGTGAC
>JAYUZK010000181.1:0-19028 GCA_043751835.1 Gemmatimonadota bacterium
GAAACGTTCACGGACCCGAGTTACATCGGTCAGATCGTCGTGATGACCGCTCCAATGATCGGGAACTACGGCGTCAACGCCGGCGACATGGAGTCCGAAAGGCCCCAGATCGCCGGAGTCGTGGTTCGGGAACTGGCCCGGTCGTACTCGAACTGGCGCGCCACCGGGAGTCTTTCGGAGTGGCTGGCGGAGTTCGGGATCCGGGTGATCGAAGGGATCGATACCCGGCGACTGACCCGCCATATTCGCGAGCGCGGGGCGATGCGGGGGCTGATCGCGGCGGGGCCCGGACCAACGGCCGAACTCAAAGCCGCGCTGCTCGATTCACCGTCGATGGAAGGTCTCGATCTGGCCTCGAAAGCGGGGACCCGGGAGGCCTATGGCGAGGGCGGAGGCGGCAAGGGGCCGCATGTGGTGGCCATCGACTTCGGGATGAAGCGGAACATTGTCCGGATGCTCGCCCAGATCGGGTGCCGGGTCACCGTGGTCCCCTGCGACACAACGCCGGACGAGATTCGGGCCCGAAAACCGGATGGTCTGTTCCTCTCCAACGGGCCCGGCGATCCCGGCGCGTTGGGCTATGCCATCGGGAACATCCGCAACTTGGCCAATACGGGTCTGCCGACATTCGGTATCTGCTTGGGGCATCAACTCTTGGGCTGGGCGTTCGGGGGGCACACGGTGAAACTCCCATACGGCCATCGCGGTGGCAATCACCCGGTGAAGGATTTGCTCTCGGGTCGAGTGCTCATTACCTCCCAGAACCACGGATTTGCCTTGGCGGGTACGGCGGAAGGTGTGCCGGGGGCGGCCGATCTCGAGGTCACGCACCTTAACCTCAATGATGGCACCGTCGAAGGCATTCGCCATAAATCGCTCCCGGTGTTTGCCGTCCAGTATCACCCAGAAGCGGCTCCCGGACCCCACGACGCCTTCCCACATTTTCAGCAATTCCTGGATCTGATGGGCCGGTGATGCGTCGCTTGGACGCAACCCCTTGACACACAAGGGTTAAGCCCATAGTATCGGGTCCAAAGCAGCGCTGCCACGGCCGGGGTGGAACGCCCCGTCTGACCCTCGAGGGGGATGCATGACGAAGGCTGATTTGGTGGAGCAGGTCACGGCTGCGATGGCTCGAACAGCCGGCCCGCTGATTTCGAAGAAGGACTGCGCCCGCGTGGTTGACGCGTTTCTTGACTCTATCAAGAGCGCGTTGAAGGAGCAGCACAACATCGAAGTCCGCGGCTTCGGGACCTTCAAGATCCGTCGTCGGAAGACCCGGATGGCGCGCAATCCCCGAACCGGAGACCCGGTTGAGGTGGCTGCGAGGCCCGTTCCGGTATTCAAGCCCAGCAAGGAGTTACGGGCGTTGGTGGCGGAGGAGCACGATGCGGCGCTGCCCCCGACGGAGTCGTCGGGCGCGGACGATTGATTTTCTTCTCGGTGTCGGATCGGCGGGGCCGGCCTCGGGCCGGCCCCGCTTAGTTTTCAGGAGACCATGACTTCGGTGACTGTCCTGCTGTTTGCCCGCTATGCCGATCTCCTTGGGGCGAGTCGGGTCGAGGTACCGGGAGCCGCCGCCGGCGACCTCGGCCAGATCGTCGCGTATCTTCGAGCCCTCCCGGGTGGAAACGCCCTTCCTGACCAACCCCTGGTTGCCGTCAACATGGAGCAGGCTTCGTTCGACTACTGCCCTCAGGCTGGAGACGAGATCGCCGTGCTGCCCCCGATGGCCGGCGGGTAAGACGATGGCCGCCTTGTCGTTCGAGCCGATTGACGTGGAGGCGCTGACCGGGTTGGTGACGGGGCCGGATCGCGGCGGGATCGTGTCGTTCGTCGGGCTGGTCCGGAACCACCACGCCGGCAGCGTCGTCGTCGAGCTGGAGTATTCCGCCTACGGCCCGATGGCCGAGCGGGCGATCGCGGCGATCGTGACGGAGGTCCGCGAACGATGGCCGGTGGCTGCAGCGGTGGTCCACCGGCTCGGGCGGCTCGCGATCGGCGACGTAGCAGTCGCGGTGGTGGTCGCTGGCGGGCATCGCGGCGAAGCGTTCGAGGCCTGCCGGTACGCGGTCGAGGAAGTGAAGCGGCGAGTGCCGATCTGGAAGCGCGAGCGGTACGCCGATGGATCCGAAGCCTGGGTCGATCCCACGGCGCCTGGTGGAGCCCGGGCGCCTGCGGCGGAGACGGGCCGATGAGGGTGGCGGATCGCTTCGACCGGCCGTTAGGCAGCCTCCGGCTCTCGGTGACCGACCGGTGCAACATGCGGTGCGGCTACTGCATGCCGAACGAGAACTACGTCTGGCTGCCGCGGGCCTCGATTCTCACCTTTGAGGAGCTCGACCGGCTGGCCGGGATCTTTGCCGGTCTGGGCGCCGCGAAGGTGCGGCTGACCGGCGGTGAGCCGCTCCTTCGGCACGATCTGGCCAGGCTCGTCCGGCTCCTCGCCGGCCGATCGGCCATCGAGGATCTGGCCCTCACCACCAACGGCATCCTGCTGGCCGAGCAGTTGGACGGATTAGTGGATGCCGGGCTCCGCCGTGCCACCATCAGTCTCGATACTCTGGTGCCCGAGCGCCTCAAGCGCTTTGCCCGAAGCGACCGACATGGCGCCGTGCTCGAGGGGATCGAGGCGGCGGTCAAGTCGCCGCTCGAGTCGGTCAAGCTGAACAGTGTCGTCATCCGGGGTTACAATGACGACGAGATTCACGCCTTGCTGAGCTTCGCCAGTGAGCGGGACCTCGAACTCCGGTACATCGAGTACATGGATGTCGGTGGTGCGACTGGATGGCAGTCCGATGCGGTTGTCTCGCGGGCCGAGATCCTCCAACGGGTGGCGGCCCGGTTCGGGCCGGTGGAGCCAGTGGACGGGCGGGGCGTGGCGCCGGCCGAGCGGTTCCGGCTTCGGGACGGAACCACCTTCGGGATCATCGCCTCGACGACGGCGCCTTTCTGCGGCAGTTGCGACCGGAGTCGGGTCACGGCCGATGGAACCTGGTATCTCTGTCTTTACGCCGATCGCGGGATCGATGTCCGGGAGGCGTTGCGGGGCGGCATGTCGGACGAGGGCCTCGCCGAGCTGGTCGTTAGGCACTGGGGCGACCGGGCCGACCGCGGGGCCGAAGCCCGAGCGGCCATGCCGGAGCGGGGAGCGCTCTACCCGATCGAGGGACTCCGGGCCGATCCGCGTCGGGAAATGCACACCCGGGGCGGCTGACACATCGCATGACTTTGCACATCGCGCTGATCGAACCCGAGATTCCTCCCAACACGGGGAATATTGCCCGGCTCTGCGCGGCCACCGACACGAGTCTGCACTTGATCGAACCGCTCGGCTTTTCGGTCGATGACGCCGACGTCCGGCGGGCCGGGCTCGACTATTGGGACGATGTGGATCTGTGGGTCCATCCCGACTGGTTCGCGTTTCGGGACGCGATCAGCCGGGAGCGGTGTCTCTACTTCTCCTCGAACGCCACCCGGCCCTATTGGGAGGCACGCTTCCAACCCAACACCTGCCTCGTGTTCGGAAGCGAGACGCGGGGAATGCCGACCCGGATTCTGGAGAAGCATCCCGAACGGTGCTTCCAGATTCCAATGCCGGCCTCGAAGGTCCGAAGCCTCAACCTGGCGACAGCCGCCGGAGTCGTGCTCTACGAGGCGCTGCGCCAGCTGTCCCTGCCAAAATGACCAATTTTGCTGGCACTCAGGTTGCCTGAGTGCCAAGTGGGTTTGGCCGCTTGACCGGTTGCCTCGGCGGCTTATCTTCTCCCCAGTATTAGCAGTCTCGATGGCAGGTTGCCAAAATAGCCATCTAAGTAGTTATCTAATAACAAGTTGGAGGTTGATGAAATGGCGAAGTCGAAGGGCAAGCTCAAGATCACGCCGCTCGAGGATCGAGTCGTCGTGACGCCGGACGAGGACACGGAAACCATGCGTGGCGGGCTGTACATTCCCGACACCGCCAAGGAAAAGCCGACCCAGGGTGAAGTCGTTGCGGTTGGCCCGGGCCGGGTCGAAAAAGGCGAGCGGATTCCGGTCGACGTCAAAGTCGGCGACAAAGTGCTCTATGGGAAGTACAGCGGAACCAACATCACCCTCGATGGCCAAGAGGTCGTGATCATCAAGGTTTCCGATATCCTCGCGAAGCTCGGGTAAGGAGACTCATCCAAATGGCTGCTAAAGAACTGTTATTCAGCACCGAAGCGCGGGCCAAACTCAAGCGGGGTATCGACACCCTCGCCGAGGCGGTCAAGGTCACCCTTGGGCCCAAGGGCCGAAACGTGGTGATCGACAAGAAGTTCGGGTCACCGACCGTGACCAAGGACGGCGTTACCGTCGCGAAGGAGATTGAACTCTCCGATCCGATCGAGAACATGGGCGCCCAGATGCTCAAAGAAGTCGCCACCAAGACCAGTGATCTGGCGGGCGACGGCACCACCACTGCGACCGTGCTGGCCCAGGCGATCTTCCGGGAAGGCCTCAAGAACGTCACCGCCGGCGCCAACCCGATGGAGCTCAAGCGCGGCATCGACAAGGCCGTTGAAGTGGTGATCGAGGAGCTCAAGAAGCTCAGCACCTCGACAGCCGGCAAGAAGGAAATCGCCCAGGTCGGCACCATCTCCGCCAACAACGACCGGGAAATCGGCGACCTGATCGCGGACGCGATGGAGAAGGTGGGCAAGGATGGCGTGATCACGGTTGAAGAGGCCCGCGGCCTCGAGACCACCCTCGAGACCGTCGAGGGCATGCAGTTCGATCGCGGCTACCTGTCGCCGTACTTCATCACCGATCCGGAGAAGATGGAGGCGATTCTCGACACGCCCTACATCCTGATCTACGAGAAGAAGGTCTCGGCCATGAAGGACCTGCTTCCGGTCCTCGAGAAAGTGGCCCAGACCGGCAAGCCCCTCCTGATCATCGCGGAGGACATCGAGGGTGAGGCATTGGCTACCCTGGTGGTCAACAAGCTCCGTGGCACCTTGAAGGTTGCGGGCGTCAAGGCTCCCGGCTTTGGTGACCGCCGGAAGGAAATGCTCACCGACATCGCCAAGCTCACCGGCGGCAAGGTGATCTCCGAGGACCTCGGCTTCAAGCTCGAGAACACGGTTCTGGCCGATCTTGGCACGGCCAAGCGGGTGGTTCTGGACAAGGACAACACCACGATCGTTGATGGCAAGGGCAAGTCGGACGACATCAAGGGCCGGATTTCCGAGATCAAGGTGGCGATCGACAAGTCGACCAGCGACTACGATCGGGAGAAGCTCCAGGAGCGTCTGGCCAAGCTCTCGGGCGGTGTCGCCGTGATCCATGTCGGCGCCGCGACCGAGACCGAAATGAAGGAGAAGAAGGCCCGGGTCGAGGACGCGCTCCACGCGACCCGCGCCGCGGTCCAAGAGGGCATCGTGCCTGGCGGCGGCGTCGCGCTGCTCCGGGCTCAGGATGCCCTGTCCAAGGTGAGGGGCACCCCCGACGAGAAGATCGGCGTCGAGATTGTCCGGCGCGCTCTCGAGGAGCCGCTCCGGATGATTGCCCAGAACGCCGGGGTCGAGGGCTCCATCGTCCTCGCCAAGGTGAAGGAATTGAAGGGCAATCACGGCTACAACGCCGCCACGGATGTCTACGAGGATCTGGTCAAGGCCGGCGTCATCGACCCGACCAAGGTCACCCGGACCGCGCTCCAGAATGCCGCGTCGATCTCGGGCCTCCTGCTCACCACCGAGTGTGTGGTGGTCGAGAAGAAGGAAGAAAAGTCTGCGTCGGCCGGAGGGCCTCCGGGCGGCGGCATGGGTGGGATGTACTAGTACGGATGGCAGGGAGCAGGGGAGCAGGGCCGGCGAAAGCCGGCCCTGCTCCGTTTTTGGGGGGAAGAGGCGGACCGAGCGCGAGTTTGTTGTCCGGTATGAACTTAGGACACCAAAAAACAAGAGATTGGGAGGGTCATATGCCGAGATGATGGCGAGGTGATCCCGAGGTGAAAGGCCCAGACTACATTGTTCCTCGGTAGCCAACATCACGGACCGGTTGCCGGTCCCCTTACGTGGAGACGCCCTATGCGCGGAACTGCTCTCACCCTCGTCCTGACGTCGTCGCTGGCTCTGGCGGTCCCGGCGGCCGCTCAGCACGTCTCGTTCAGTCCCGTCATCGGGTTCTACATTCCCACCGAGCAATTGTCCCAGATCGTTACCGGTAAGACCGGGGATGACTTCAAGCTCGAGGCCGGCCCGTCGTTCGGTGCCCGGCTCGGCCTTTGGTTCGGGAGCCGGTTCGGGGTCGAGGTTGGTGGCAGCTACGTCCCGACCACGTTCCAGCTGACCGGGAACACCGAGGGCAACATCGAGAAGAAGAACGCCAAGATATTCCTCGGCTCGGCCCAGGCGGTCGTGTTTCTGCTTCCGCGGACCAGTTTCTTCAATCTGTATCTGAGCGGCGGGCTCGGGCTGGTCAGCCGTGCCGGGAACGCGTTTGCCGGCGAACCCAAGACCCGAAATGTGGGTGGAACGTTCGGGGCGGGGGCGGGATTGCGGTTGCTCGGGATCATGCTGACCGCCGGCGCCGACCTCATGACCTACAATGCATCCTACGTCGGCAGTACCAATACGACGAAGGAGCTCAAGCAGAAGGACATTGCGATCAAACTCGGCTTCGGGTTTCCGCTCGGAGGGCGGTGATCAGCGGAGGTTGGGATGCCGCCAGAGGAGGCGGACGGGTCGATGCCAGCTATCTTCCGGCGGCACTTTTCTTGGGGACAGCCGGGATGGGGAAGACGGTCGGAGCAGTGGCAGTGCTGCTCTCTTTTTTCGATGTCGCAAAGCTGAGCGCCCAGTCGAAAGAGCCCAAGGCAGGTCCCACTGTGAGTGGTACCTGGCAGTTGGCGAAGGGCAAGGTGAAGACAGACGGCCCGAAGACCGTTGTGATACGACCTGATTCAAGCGCTACCTGGGGAAAAGAGACGGTACGCTGGCGGCTCAAGGCTGACCAGATCATGATCGCCCTGGGAGGTGAGTGGGAGATCTACACACTAGAGGTCAGGGCAGACCGGATGACTCTCTCCGGGGGTGATCTCACGGAAGCGATCACCCTCAAGCGCATTGGTCCGCCGACCGCGAGGCCCGACTCGATCCCGATTCCGCCAGATCCGGATACGGACAGGTAGGTCTGTGGGTCAGGCGCCGAGCCTGGCCAGCAGGCCGGCAAACAGTTGGCAGAGCAGGGCCCCCACCACCGTCATCGAGAGCCCCCAGACCATCAATTGCCGGAACAGCCGGGTGGCTGCGGCTGGGTCCGCCACGGCGGCTACGCAGAGGGCGCCGAGGGTGGACAGGGGCGACACGTCGACCAGGGCGGATCCTACATTGATGCTGAGCGCCACCGCCAACGGGTTCCCACCGCCAACCTTGGCGACCAGCGTGGCGGCGGTTGGCAGGAAGGCCGGGAGTACCACGCCCGAGGTGCTGCTGTAGCTGGAGATCGCCCCGGTCACGAACGCGATGGTGCCGTTCAGCGACCAGGGCGTTGCCATCCGAGCCAGCAAGCCGGTGAACAGCTCCATCCCGCCGGTCTTTTCCAGAATCGCGATCAGGACCGACATGCCCGCCACCATGAGCAGGACGCCCCAAGGCATGGCTTTGATGGCGAGGCGCTCATCCCCGGCCCGCAGGGCCAGGATCAGGCCCGCCGCGCCGAACGCCGAGAGGCCGAGGGGAAGCTTGAATACCACGATCCCGACGATCCAGGCGACCACCACCCCGATCGTGATCGCGTGACGGCGGTCGAGCTGGTGCGAGGCCCCCGCCGAATCGGCACTGACCTGTCCGTGCGCGAGCCGGTGACCCCCGAGTCCGAAGTAGGCCACGAGCCCCACCAGGATGTGGGCCGCCAAGTTGGCGAACCATACCAGCGCCTCGTGACCGACGAGCCCGGCCTCGGCCATCTTGGAATTGGCGATTACCCCAACCGAACTGATCGGCGACAGGTTGCCGGCGTTGGCGCCATTGGCGACCATCAGCGCCATCAGGAAGAGCGGGACGCCGGCGCGGAGGGCGACGGCCATCGCGACCGGGGCCAGCAGGGCCACCGCCGAGATGGCGCCGGGCCCAACGCTCGAGACCGCGCCGGCGATCACGAAAAAGAAGAGGGGAAGCCAGCGGGTCTGACCCCGCGCCATCGCCAGGGCCCGGTGGGTGAGACGCTCGAGGGTGCCGTTGCTCTCGGCCAGACTGAACAGCAGGGAGACCCCGGCGAGGGTGAGAAAGAGGCTCGAGGGGAACCCCTGGGTCACGACGTCCGGTTTGAGCCCCCCGAAGTAGACGCCCACCAGCCACGCAAAGGCGATCGCGATGACCCCGATGTTGAGGCGACTGGTGATCGACAGCACGATCGCGATGAGCAGGGCGACCAGCGCCGCACCGGCGCCGTTCATCCGGCCCTTCGGCGGTTGAACATGAGGTAGACCGGAATCCCGAGGCCCACCAGCATCAGGCCGGGCCAGGTGTACTGGGGACGCTGGATCGTGAGCTGGACGCAGACCCACGCCGAGGCCGCCGTGTAGAACGCGGGGACAATCGGATACCCCGCGGCTCGGTAGGGGCGGTCCGCATCGGGGCGGCGGCGCCGAAGCGAGAACAGCGCGACCGGCACGAGGAGGTAGAAGAGCAGGGAGGCCACCGTGGTGAAATCGACCAGCTGGCCGTACGTGCCTGACAGGCAGAGGGCCGAGATCCAGACCGCCTGGAGCACCAGCGCGGTGGACGGAGTCCGGTATTGCGGATGGAGACGGCCGAACGGTGCGAAGAAGACGCCATCTTTGGCCATCGCATAGAAGAGCCGGCCCCCGCCGAGGACGATCCCGATGTTGAGGCCGAAGGAGGAGATCATGATGGCCGCGGCCATCAGTTTTCCGCCAATCGGTCCCAGAATGCTTTCCATCGCGGCGGAGGCGACGCGATCCTGGGGCGCCGCCGCCACCACGGGCCCGGGTAACACCGCGAAGTAGGCCACGTTGAGCAGCAGGAAGAGGACGGCGCCCACGACCGTGCCGATGATGAGCGCCTTCGGAAGATCGCGCCGGCCGTTCTCCATCTCCGACGCCGCGAAACAGAGCGCGTACCATCCGTCCATCGAAAAGAACGGGCCCACCATCGCGGCGGCGAAAGCGGCCACCAGAGCGCCATCCATGTGGGCGGGCCAGAAGTTCGCCCCGAAATTGACCGCGACCGCCTCATGGTTCCGTCCAATGGTGAGGCCGAGGGCGATGAGTGCGAGGACGGCCCCGACCTTGACCACGGTGAAGGCGGTTTGCAACACGGCGGCCGCCCGGACGCCCCGGATGTTGACCCAGGTAATGGCAACGATCGCGAGGATGGCGACCAGCCGCTGGGGGCCGATCCCGACTTCGATCGGTCCGCTCGGCAGCGCGATCGTGAAGCCACGCCAGAGATCGGGCGTGATGGACGGGAACAGAACGCCGGCGAACCGGGCGAACCCGGTCGATGCCGCGGCGGCGCCACCGGTCCAGATCACCGTGAAGAGGGTCCAGCCGTACAAGTAGCCGGCCAGCGGGGAGATCCCCTCGCGGAGATAGACGTAGAGCCCACCCGCCCGGGGGAACATGCCGCCCAGCTCGGCGTAGGTGATGCCCCCCGCCACCAGGACCAAGCCGGCCACCACCCAGGTGAGGAGCGCGACGCCGGGGTACCGGACCTGTCGAACGATATCGGCGGTGACGATGAATACCCCGGCGCCGATCATCGATCCGATGACCATGGCGACCGCCTGGCGGCGGGTGATTGCTCGGATCAGTTCTGGGGGCGGGTTCGCCATGGGCAGACTAATATTAGCGTCGAAACGCCATGGATGAATTCACCATCGCCATCCGGCTCGGCATCGCCGGGCTCGCCGGACTCGCCGTCGGGTTCGAACGGGAGTGGTCCGGCCACGCGTCCGGACCCACCGCGCGGTTTGCCGGCGTGCGGACCTTTCTGCTCTTTGGCGCCACGGGCGGGATTGCGGGGTGGCTCTCAGACAGCGGGGGAACCGCCGTGGCGGTCGCCCTGATCGCGGCTGCCGGTCTGCTTGTCGCTACGGCCTATCTCGCGGCGACCCGGCGAACGCCCGGGGACCTCGACGGGACGACCGAGGTGGCCGCGGTGGCCGTCATGGCGATCGGCGTCCTGGCGGGGCGGGGATACCTGGCCCTCGCCGGCGGGGCGGTGGCGGTGGTGCTGTTCTTCCTGTCGGAGAAGGCCAAGATCCGCCGGTTCATGACGACGATCGAGGAGCAGGAGATCCGGGCAGCGTTTCAGTTCGCGGTGCTTGCCCTGGTGGTGTTGCCGGCCCTGCCTGAAGGCCCGTACGGACCGTTCGACGCTATCCGGCCGCGGATGATCTGGGGTCTGGTGCTGGTGTTCTCCGGCCTCAACTTCGTGGGTTACGTGGTTCGGCGAGTGGTGGGAGATGCCCGGGGGTTCCTGATCGCCGGGATGCTGGGCGGCCTCGTCTCCTCAACCGCCGTGACGCTGGCCTATGCCAGGCGGAGCCGGTCGGAGCCCCAGCATACCACCGCGCTGGCCGCAGGGACGGTGGCCGCGAGCACCGTGCTGCTGTTTCGGATTGTGGCTGTCACGTTCGCGCTCAACCCGGTCTTCACGCCACGGGTCGCCTCATGGCTCGCCGCGATGGTGGCCGTCAGCGTGATCCTGACCCTGTTCGCGGCGACGCGGCCGCAGCAGTCGGGCCGCGACCAGCCGGCCGAGAGTGGAAATCCCCTCCAGCTCGGTACGGCAGTGCAGATGGCGCTGGGGTTCCAAGCGGTGCTGCTGCTGATCGAATATTCCCGGGCGGGGTTCGGGGAGCTGGGGGTGTTCGCGGGGGCCGGACTGGCCGGCCTCGCGGACATGGACGCGCTCACCCTGGGCATGTCGCGGCTGGCCCGTCAGCCCGCGATGATGGAGACGGCCGCGGCGGCGATGGTGGTCGGGGTGGTCATGAACACGCTGCTCAAAACGGCGGTGGCGGTGGGGCTTGGCGAGTCGAGCTATCGCCGGAAGGTCGTTCCGGCGTTGTTGCTGATGGCGGCCGCCGCGGCCCTGAGCTGGGTCTGGTTCCGGAGCCGGGTGCCGGCGGGACCCTAGGGTTTACGCCGAGGCCAGCATCGCGTCAGCCACCTCGACCAGGCGATCGATCTCAGCCTCGGTGTTGTAGTAGTGAGGGGAAACCCGCCATCCCGCCGCGATCCCCTTCCGATCCATGTCGATCACCGCTGCCGAACGTGGGAACCAGCTGGTATTGATCCCGGCTTCCCGCAGGCCCGCCACGAGGTCGGCTGGGGAGCAGCGCGGAACCGACGCGGTCACGATCGCGGCCGGGCGGTGGCCGCGGTCGAGGAGTCGGAGTCCGTCGATCGCGGGAAGCCGGCGCCGGGCATAGGCTGCCACAGCAGCGGTCGCTTCGAGGGCGCCGGCAGCGGCGGCTTCGATGGCGTAACGAGCGGCTGCGCCGAGGCCGAGGACCAACGCGTAGGCGTATTCCCAGTTCTCAAACCGCCGGGCACCGGGCACGGGTTCAAACCGGTCCGGATTCGTCCACGTCCCGCCGCGGAGGTCGATGAACAGCGGATATCGGCCGGCCGCGAGAATCCGGTCGGACACGTAGAGGATCCCGATTCCGCGGGGCCCGCGGAGGAACTTGCGCCCGGTTGCCGCAAGGAAATCGCAGCCGATCTTGCCGACATCGATGCCGAGCTGGCCGACCGCCTGGCAGGCGTCGAGGAGATAGGGCACGTCGTGCTGGCGGGCGATGGCACCGACCGCCACCGCATCCTGCACCAACCCGCTGTTGGTTGGAATCCACGACAGCAGCAGAAGGACCGGACGGCGGGTCCGGACCAGCGCCTCCACGGACGAGGGATCGACGCCACCCTCCGGAAGTTCGGCCGCCCTGACGATCTCGATACCCCGCCGGGCGGCGAGGGAGAGGAGCATCAACTGGTTCGAGACGTAGTCGGCTTCGCTGGTGACCACCACGTCACCGGGTTGCCAGTCGAACGCGCTGAGAGCCTGGGCCACCGCGACCGTCGCGTTCTCGACCATTGCGACGTTGGAGGCCGGGGCCCGGATCAGTTCCCCGACCGCCTGGTAGGCATCGGCGATGGCGGGGGCCGCGAGGTCGGCGGCTTCGTAGCCGCCGACCGTTGCCTCGAGCCCGAGGTGGCTTTGGATGGCGGACAGGACCGGTGCGGGCATGAGGCCCGCGCCGGCGTTGTTGAGATGGACCCGGGCGGTTACGCCCGGGGTGTCGGCCCGCCACCGGGCCAGCGTCACATCTGACCTTCGTCGGCGCTGGGCCCGTACGTCGAGGGGAGCGGCACGTCCTTGAGGCGGAGGTAGACGCTCAGTTGTCCGCGATGGTGGATCACGTGGTTCAAGACGAACGACCGGATCACGACCACGCGGGGCATCGACATGACGACCTGGCCGGCGTTCTTGAGGCTCCAGGTGACCATGTAGTCGGCATCGCTGGACGCGGCGAGCGCGGCGCGGCAGGCGGCGACGGCGCCATCGAAGGCGGCAAGGTTGTTCGCCTGGCCCTCGTAGCTCGGCACCTTGAACGACTCGCCGCCTGGCGGGTTGAGATCGAGCTCGGTTCGGTCCATGGTGAACACGCCCCACATCGGGAGAGTGGCCAGGTGGGAGGCGAGGGTGCCTAACGCCATCGACTTGGCGTGAGGTTTCCACTCGGCGGCGCTCTCCGGGACCCGC
Source organism: Gemmatimonadota bacterium (assembly GCA_043751835.1). Classification (GTDB taxonomy): domain Bacteria; phylum Gemmatimonadota; class Gemmatimonadetes; order Gemmatimonadales; family GWC2-71-9; genus SHZU01. The sequence continues at coordinate 12,756 of JAYUZK010000181.1, forward strand.
TCCAGCATCCTCCGGGTGGTGGCCATCTCGTGATCGAATTCGGGCAGAACGGTTTCCGCGATACTCATGGATAACTCCAGGATTCAGGTGAGTTCGAGTTCAGCTTGGGGCGCGATGCGAAAGCGGGCGTGGCTCGGGGAGACCGTCAACGGGCCGACCGGCGCGTCCTGCATTGCCACGGCCAGGGTGCCGCGGAAGCCGCGCGGCGTCAGCAGGTCGAGGACGGTGCGCCGGGCGACCTCGGGATCGTTGCACTGCCGGCTCAAGTGGGCCAGCATCACAACGGACAGGCCGTCGTGCCAAAGGTCGGTCAGCAGTTCGGCCGCGGCACGATTGGAGAGGTGCCCGCCGGAGCCCGCGATCCGATGCTGGACCGAGGGCGGGTAGGTGCTGGTCCGGAGCATGACGTCGTCGTAGTTGGCCTCGATCACGACGGCGTCACAGTGACGAAGGAGATGTCGGAGGCCCATGGTGGCGCGGCCGAGATCGTAGGCCAGACCGACCCGGACTCCGGCGGTCTCGATGACGACCGCGGTCGGCTCGGCGGCATCGTGGAGGGTGCGGCAGCTCTCGATCACAAACGGGCCGACTTCCGTGACCGAGGCTGATCGGAGAGTCACCCGGGGCTCGCCCTCGGCGAGGGCGAGGGCGCGGAGTGTACCCTCGGTGGCGACGATGGGGACGCCGATGCGCCGGGCCAGCCGCCGGGCGCCCGAGGCATGATCCCCGTGCTCGTGGGTGAGCGCGATCCCGGCCAGGCGACCCAAGTCGAGGCCCACGAGGCCGGCTCGGCGGGTCAGCTCGCGGGCGCTGAAGCCGGCGTCGAGCAGCAGCATGCCCTCGGGGCCCTCGATCAGGAATGCGTTGCCCCCCGACCCCGAACCGAGGGCGTACAGCCGGATCATCGGGCCAGGCGTCCGTGAAGCGCCATCAGCGACGCCTCCATCTCGGTCGTGACGTCGACGCCCCTCCGCGGCATCACGCGGCGCGCGATGGTCAGGAAGCCCTCGCTAGTGGCCAGCTTGCCGGCGTTCCAATGGAACGGGCGGACGTAGCGCGATCCCGGGGTCGACGTCAGGTTGGCTCCCGCCCCGATCACGGTGCCGGTGGCCAGCAGGGTCCCGATCGCGGTTTTGGCGTGGTCGCCGATCAGGCTCCCGAGATTGGTCCGCCCGGTCTCGAGGCGTCCGTTCGGCAGATCGAGCCGGATCGGGCCGTAGGTGTGCTTCAGGTTCGAGGTGATCGTGCCGGCGCCGAGGTTGACCCACTGCCCGAGCACCGAGTGGCCGAGGAACCCGTCATGGCTCTTGTTGGCGTAGCCGAGAAACACCGAGGCCGAGACTTCGCCGTGGACCCGGCAATGCGGCCCGATGACGGATTGACGAACCGCGCCGCCCAGAATCCAGCTGTGAGGGCCGACGTATAGAGGGCCCTCGAGCCGCGCGCCGGACCGGACCAGTGAGTTGTCGTCGAGGACGATCGGTCCCTTGCGCACGTCGAAGACCACATGCGGCTCGACCGACGGGGTTCGGACGATGACCTGGCTCGGATCGCCGATCACGACGCAGCCGGAGGGCACGCCGTCGGTTCCCAGGTCGGCGAACCACTGGCAGTCGTCCTCCAGGAGACGTTCGCAGGCGGTGACAAGGTCGGCCGCGCCCTCGAGCCGGAGTCCCTTCACGTCGTGAGGGTCGACGACTTCGGTTGGCCCCGACCAGGTCTCACCAGCGCCGAGCACCCAGGCGACGGTGATGCCGCCGATCGAGAGTCCCCGAACGCCGGTGGGTAACGCAAGGCTCGTTCCGATGGGCGCCGCAGTGGAACGGGCGACGATGGCGGGCCCTTTGATTGCGGCCGCAGCGACCAAGGGACGTGAATCGACGTCGGCGAATTGCGGGGTCGAGGGCGACACGATGGCGACGTCGTCGGCGTTAAGCAGGCGGCTCCACCGCTCCCAGATCCGGAAGGCTCCGGCCCGCAACTCCGCGATGGGGCGGACCCCGGCGAACGGGGCCCAGTCGTCTTCCACCCGTGCGGGTTCGAGCATGTAGAGACGCATCTCAGATCTCCCGGACGTTCGGAGGAAGCTGCGCGAGAATCGCCTTCAAGTCGGGAGCGCGACGGCGGTCCATGATCAGGATCCGGCCGTTGGCCTCGACCACCACCACATCGGAGAGGCCCGCCACGACGATCGGGGTCCGCTCGCTCCAGGCGATGACGCGCTGACTGTCAATCGGAATGACGTTGCCGACCAGGACATTGCCGGCCGGGTCTGCCGGGCGGACCCGGGCGAGGGCCTCCCAGCTGCCGATATCGTCCCAAAGAAAGTCGCCCCGAATCACGACGACATCGGGGCTCCGCTCGAGCAGCCCGACGTCGATCGATACCGAACGGCAGGCCTCGAAGAAACCGGCGATATCGCCCCGGTCGAGCGACTCGAGCGCGGGCCCGATTTCCGGGGTGAACCGCCGAAGCTGATTCCGGACCACGGCGGCGCGCCAGGCGAACAGGCCGGAATTCCAGAGCGCCCCTCCCGCAATCAGGTCGGCGGCGACCGCAGCGGTCGGCTTCTCCCGAAACTGGGCGACCCGATGAGCCTCGTCGAGCGGGGTACCAGGGACGATGTAGCCATAGCCGATCTCGGGCCGAGTCGGGACGATCCCGACGGTGATCAGCGCCTCGGTCCGCCCAGCGAGGTCGAGCGCCTGCGCGGCCACGCGGACGAAGCCCTCGGCATCGGGCACCTCCCAGTCGGCGTGGGAACAGAGGACCACGGCTTCGGGGTCCCGGCGAAACGCCTCGTGCGCGGCCCAGGCAAGGGCGGGCCCGGTCGATTTGGGAGCCGGCTCCACCAGCACGTTCTCTTGCGGGAGGCCGAGGCGGCCGCCGATCGGGCCCGCGAGGTCGGGACTCGTCACCAGGAGTACCCGGCTCCGATCGACGATGCGGAGAAGCCGGTCAAGCGACGTTTCCGCCGTGCTCCGCGGGCCGGCCAACGGGAGGAGCTGCTTGGGGAGGCGGGGAGTCGAGAGGGGCCAGAACCGGCTCCCGGACCCACCGGCGACAATGACGGCCCAGCGCATGGTTAGACCGACCCGGCGAGCGCCGAGCGGCTGCGGCGAATGTCGAACAGCAACGGGCCCAGGTCCGCGTCCGGTCGAGCCAGCACGATCAGCGTGTGGCGGGTGTCGAGGGGTGTCACCACGGCCGGGCCGCCGGTGAGTTCCATGACGGTGGAACCGAGCGAGCCGCCGATAGCGGTGCCCAGTTGCTCGGCGTGGCGGCGGACGGCCACGGACAAGGCGGCAACCGCCTCCCCGTCGACGTGCCGGCCAAGGTCATGGTGGACCAGAAGGCCGTCTTCGCTCACGATGGCCGCGCCCAGAATGAGGGGGCGGGACGACCATTGGTCGAGTGTTTGGCGGAATGGCACGGTTACCCCCCGGGTCGGTGGACACACTAGCGGTGTGGGACAAGCGAAGTCAAGGAAAGATCGCGGGTTGACCCGTTTTCCGCCGGTCCTTAACCTTCCCCGCCTATGCGCGTCCTGACCGGTTTCGTGGTGGTCGTCGTGGCGGTCCTCACCGCCTGCGGTAATCCCCTGGCGCTCCTCCCCGCGTCGATCACCAGTACCGTTGATACCGTCGAGATGTATGCGGTCAACGGCACCGGGATCGACAAGGTGAGCGCCTATGTCATTCCCGAACGCCGCCCGGTGCGGCTGGGCGTGGATGGCACCCGTTACAACTTCGACTGGGTCTATCGCATCACGTCGGGGAACCCCGAATTCGCCCCCTTTGCGGTAGTCGGCGCCCACAACGATACCACGGTCACCTCTGGCAAAGCGGCCTTCCAGGTCACCACGACGACTTTCGATGCGATCAAAGTCGCCGAGCAGACCGGGTATGAGCCGAACAAGGCGGTCCAGCTTGCCGTGGGGCAGGTGATGTACGTCCGATCGGGGCTGCCGAACGGCTGCTACCTCAACATCCCGTACTACGCCAAGCTCGAAGTCCTGTCGTTCGACCCGGCGGCCAGATTGGTCAAGTTCCGGGTGCTGGTCGATATCAATTGCGGGTATCGCGGGCTCGAAACCGGCATTCCGACGAAGTGATCGATCTCAAGCTCTTCCGCCAGAATCCGGCGGGGTTCCGCCAGGCCATCCTCCGCCGTCGTGATCCGAGCGTCACCGAAGCCGTGGAGGCGATCGGCGAACTCGACGGACGCTGGCGTGCGCTGCTGGGGCAGATCGAGGGGCTCAAGGCCCAGCGGAACGCCGCCAGCGAGGAAGTGGCGCGGCGGAAGCGGGCCAAGGAGCCGGCCGATGATCTGATGGCCGAGCTCAAGCTGTCGGGCGACCGAGTCAAGGCGCTCGAACCTGAGGTCCGGGCGGTGGAGGACGCGTTGCAGCAGGCCGCGCTGCGGATCCCCAACCTGCCGCACCTCGGCGTTCCGGATGGCGACGAAACGGCCAATCGCGTGGTCCGGACCCATGGGGAGCCGCGCCGCTTCGATTTCGCCCCCAGGCCCCACTGGGAACTCGGCGAGAGTCTGGGCCTGTTCGACCTCCCTCGCGGGGCCAAGATCACCGGCTCTGGTTTCCCGTTGTTCGCAGGCATGGGCGCCCGAATGGTGCGTTCGCTCGCGAGCTTCATGCTGGACGTGCACACCCGCGATCATGGATACCGGGAGGTGCTGCCGCCGTACCTGGTGAATCGGGCGTCGCTGACGGCCACTGGCCAGCTTCCGAAATTCGAAGAGGACATGTACCGAACGGAAGACGATCTCTTCCTGATTCCCACCGCGGAAGTGCCGGTCACCAATATCTACCGCGACGAGATTCTCGATCCGGCCCAACTGCCGGTCGCCTTCGTCGCCTACACGCCGTGCTTCCGGCGCGAGGCCTTTTCCCACGGCAAGGACACCCGCGGCCTGATCCGGGTTCATCAGTTCGACAAGGTCGAACTGGTCCGGCTGGTGGCTCCCGCCACGAGCGATGCGGAACACGCGATCATGACGGGCCACGCCGAGTCGATCCTCCAGCGGCTCGGCCTCCCGTACCGGGTCCTCGAACTCGCCGCCGGAGACACCGGCTTCGCCTCGGCCCGGACCTTCGATCTTGAAGTGTGGGCTCCCGGGGTCGGCGCCTGGCTCGAAGTGTCAAGTTCGAGCACGTTCACCGACTTCCAGGCTCGGCGGGCCAATATTCGCTACCGGCCGACGCCGGGCGCCAAGCCCGAACTGGTCCACACCCTCAATTCATCAGGGGTTGCGTTCCCCAGGACGATCATCGGGATCCTCGAGAATTATCAGCAGGCCGACGGCACCATCCGGGTGCCGGACGTCCTGGTGCCGTATCTCGGCACCGACCGACTCGGCCCGACCTCCTGACCGCGATGGGATCCTCCGACCTGGTCCTCGCGCTCAACCCGGAGCAGCGGGCGGCGGCGGAGCACGTCGAAGGGCCGATGCTGGTCCTGGCGGGCGCCGGGTCGGGAAAGACCCGGGTGCTCACCACCCGGATCGCCCTCCTGATCGAGCGTCATGGCGTTCCGCCGGAGCGGGTCTTCTCGGTCACCTTCACCAACCGCGCCGCCGGCGAGATGAAGGAGCGGGTCGCGTCGATGCTGGCCCGGAATCCGGCCGGGGCTTGGATCGGCACCTTTCACAGCCTCTCGGCCCGGTTACTCCGCCGCGAGGCCGAGCGACTGGGGTTTTCGCGCGAGTTCACGATCTACGATGAGGACGACCGGCTGGCGCTGATCAAGCGAATCCTGGAGCAGCGCAACCACTCGCCCAAGATGTTCCCGCCCAAGGTCGTTCAGCACATGATCTCGGGAGCCAAGAACCGGATGCAATCCGCCGATCAGCTGGCGGCCTCGGCGTCCGATCCGCTCACCGAAGTGGCCGCCGACGTCTATCGGGCGCTGACGACGGCGCTGAAGCAGCAGAACGCGATGGATTTCGACGACCTGATGCTTCTTCCGCTCGAACTGTTCCGGCTCCATCCCGACCGGCTCGAATGGTATCGCCGCCGGTTCTCGTTCGTCCTCGTGGATGAGTTCCAGGATACCAACAAGGCCCAATACCAGTTGATCCGGATGCTCGGTGATCACACCAACGTGTTCGTGGTTGGGGACGACGATCAGTCGATTTACGCCTGGCGGGGCGCCCAAGTCCGGAACATGCGGGACTTCCAGGAGGACTTCGCCGGCGCGCGGCTGGTCCGGCTCGAACAGAACTATCGGAGCACCCAGGTGGTCCTCGACGCGG
>JAYUZK010000182.1:0-6220 GCA_043751835.1 Gemmatimonadota bacterium
AAGGAGACGCAGCCCAGTCCCGGGCCCGGGCCAGGTCCGCGGCGGTGTTGACGTTGAAGAAAAGCCGCGCCGGGTCGCCGAAGGATCGGACCAGGGCAAGGGGGGTGCGCGCCAGCCGGATGGTGGCGTGGAAGCCGACCGCCGTGAGCAAGCCGAGGGCCAGGGAGTGGCGGATGGGCGGGAGGGCGGATGGGGCGTAGGCGGCGGCGAGCGGTTCGACGCCCCGGGGCCCCTCACTTTCGGGGATCGACACGTCGGCGTCGGCAAGGCCGGCGGCGACGTGGCGGAGCAGTCCCGGGTCGAGGAAGGGCATGTCCCAGGCGACGCAGAGCACCGGGCCGTCCGCCGCCTCGAGTGCAGTGGCGATCCCGCCTAACGGACCGGTGCCCGGGTAGCGGTCGGGGAACACGTCGAGGCCGGAGCTCCACGTGGCGGCGGCGGGGTCATTGGCGATGAGGAGGGGGTCGGTGCCGAGGGCCGCGTGGAGGGCGTCGATGATCCGGTCGAGGATCCGGCGCCCTCCGACGATTTCCAATCCCTTCGGGATGCCGCCGAGACGGGTCGCGGCGCCCCCGGCCAGGATCGCCCCCCGGACGGCGTCACGCGTCGGCAATGATCTCCGCCCGAAGGGAGTCGTCCTCGGCGATCCCGACCCGGTCGAGGCGGACGTTGGCGGGGAGGCGCGGCGCCACCCGCCGGTAGACCTCGCGCGCCATGGCCTCGCAGGTTGGCGGTACCATGGCAAAGGCCGGCACGTCCCGATGGAGGTGCCGGCCTTCGAACGGCCCCGTGACCTCCTCCGCGATGATCCGGTCCAGGAGCGGGAGGTCCATCACCGCCGCCTCCTCGTCGCCGATCGACCGGGACACCGACACCTCACACCGATAGTGATGAGCATGGGGCTCGACCGTGGAGCCGAACCGGCGGCGGTTCTCCTCGGCCGAGGCGTGCGGATCGGCGAGCCGGTGATGGGCGCGGAAACTCACGCTGCGGGTGAGCCTGAATCGCACCGGAGCTCCGATCAGAAGAACGGGTTCTTGAAGGCGTAGCCCAGGCCGGCGTGGATCATTGGGACCGGGGCCCATTCCTTCAATGGCTGGCCACTCAGGATCGGCTTCAACGGCCCCAGACCGTCGGGGTCCACGGTCCGGTACGTGCCCGGATAGGTGAGACTCCAGAACACCGCCCGGGCCTCGACCCGGACGAACAAGCGCCGGGTCAGGAACGCCCGGACCCCCGCACCCGGCGCGAAATAGAACTTGGTCGAGAAGGTGTACCCCGTGCTGTCGATCGGGAGCTTCTGACCGAAGGCGAGGCCGAGTCCGAGGTTGGCGTACGGGGCCAGATTGCGCCAGGTCTTGCCGCCGGTGAGGTTGAGCTGAAGCACGCCCTCGGCCAGATACAGGTTCCGCTGCACCGGTCCCTTGATCCGGTCCGTGGTGGAGTTGAGATCACCGGCGTAGTTGCGGTCCGCCTGGACGTAGCCGGCGCCGAGCGCGATGCTCAGCGCCTTGTCGGCCAGGAAATCGTGGCGCAGAAAGATCCCCTGGCCGTGATGCGGTCCGAGGCCGAGGGTTCCACCCGAACCGAAGACCCGGCCGACCGAGACGGAGACGAACTGGCCCCAGCGGAGGTCGGTGAATGGCGACCTGGCCGGGTCGTGACCGACCTGGGCGCTCGCGGGGACCGTCATGACGGCGGCAAGACCTAACGCCGCGATCCATTTCGTTGTCATGCTAAGCACGGAGGCTCCGGCCGGTCATTTCCGAGGGTTGCTCGAGGCGCAGCAGATCGAGCACCGTGGGCGCCACGTCGCACAGGGCGCCGCCGGATCGGAACGACACGTTAGGGGTGCCGACCGAAAGGAACGGCACCGGATTGGTGGTGTGGGCGGTGTGGGGTCCGCCGGTTTCGGGGTCGATCATCATCTCGCAGTTACCGTGGTCGGCGGTGATCAGAAGCCGGGTGCCGGTCGCTTCGGCGGCCGGGATGATCCGGCCGAGGCAGTCGTCGATCGTCTCGACCGCCTTCAGGATCGCCGCGGGGACACCGGTGTGCCCGACCATGTCGGCGTTGGCGAAATTGCAGAGGAAGAAAGCGTGGTCCCGCCGCTTCATGGCGGTGCAGAGCGTATCGGTGATGCCGGCGGCGCTCATCTCCGGCATCAGATCGTAGGTGGCCACCTTGGGCGACGGGACCAGCTGCCGCTCTTCCCCGGGATACGGGGGCTCGACCCCGCCGTTGAAGAAGTAGGTGACGTGCGGGTACTTCTCGGTCTCGGCGCAGCGGAATTGGGACAGCGCCGCGTCCGAGAGGACCTCGGCCAGGATCCGCGCCAGGTTGAACGGCGGGAATGCCTGGGGCATCGGGAAGGTCCCGTCGTACCGGGTCATCGTGACGCACGGCATCGACGGGCGGGTGCCCACGTCGAACCCGTCGAACCCCGCGATGAAGAGGGCCCGGACGATCTGCCGCATCCGGTCGCTCCGGTAATTGAAGCAGAGGACCGCGTCGCCGTCCTTCATGGTGGCAATGGGCGCGCCGTCACGCTCGAGCGCGATCGGTCTGATGAATTCGTCGGTCTCGCCCCGCTCGTAGGCGGACGCGATCGCCGCCACCGGGTCGGTGGCGCGGGCGCCGACACCGTGCAGCAGCAGGTCGGTGGCGAGTTTGGTGCGGTCCCATCGCTGGTCCCGATCCATCGCGAAGTAGCGCCCCACGAGCGACGCGAGCGCGCCCCGGGCGCCGGCGATGCGCTCGATGTCGGCCTTGAGCTTGGCCACGAAGCCCTTGGCCGAGGTCGGCAGCGAGTCGCGGCCGTCGAGGAAGCCGTGCACGGCGATCCGGGGCACGTCGAGCTTGATCGCCAGTTCCAGGCAGGCGAGCAGATGGGTGTCGATGGCGTGGACGCCTCCGTTCCCGACCAGACCGATCAGGTGGAGGGTGCCGCCCGTGCGTTTGAGATGGGCGCCAAGGTCCAAGAACGGCCGAAGCCGGAAGAAGGCGCCGGTTCGGATGCTGTCCGAGATTCGAACCAGATCCTGCATCACGACCCGGCCCGCGCCGAGGTTCAAGTGGCCGACTTCGCTGTTCCCCATCTGGCCGTCGGGGAGGCCGACGGCCCCGCCGCTCGCCTCGAGGAGCGTCTTCGGCGCGCCGTTCCAGAGCCGGTGCCAGACGGGGGTCCGGCCCAGCTCGATAGCGTTATGCGCCGACTCGGCTCGGTAGCCCCAGCCGTCCAGAACGATCAGCGCGACAGGGGCTTGGTGGTTTGACATGGTCTCGGGCGCCGTCTACTATGCGAAATCGTGCGTAAGCCGCCGCAATCTAGTCCTGGCCTGGGTCGCCTACCAGCCTGTTTCCTGACCCTCTTCGCGGTCCTCGCGGTCCCGTCCGTCGCGCAGAATCGTCTCAAGGCGGTCACCGCGGCCTCGCTGGTCAAGGAACCCAACGGTCTCAAGATCGCCTCGCTCGCCGCAGGGGTGAGTTACGCCACCGGCAAGGCGGTGGGCACCCATGTCGAGGTCTCCATCGAGGGCTGGCTGCCGGCCTCGGCGGTGGTTGCGGCCAACCGCGACGGGTTCGATCTCTCGGTCAGCGCCGGCGGCGGCGCCCGGCTGCGGGCCACGCCGAACGGCGCGGTGATTGGCCGGATGCAGGAAGGGACACTCATGTCCAAGGCCGGTTCGGAGGGCAAGTGGGTCAAGGTGAAGCGAACCGGGTTTGCCCTCCGGACCACCTTTGCCGCACCGGAGCCTCCCAAAGCGACCGCCCTGGCGATGAAGCCGGCTCCGGCTCCGGCTTCTGTTCCGGACACCACCCGACCCCGGCACGATGCACCGGCCGCTGATAGCGTTTCAGGAATGGCGCTGATCAAGGGTGGCGCCGTGCTGTCGGCGGCCCCGGACGGGAAGCCCGTGTTCACGGCCGAGTCGGCCACCGCCGCGGAGGTGGTTGGCCGGAAACGGGACTGGATCAAGGTGCGGATCGAGGGCTGGGTTCGAAGTACGGATGTCACGGCCGAGGCGGTGTCAGGCCCCAGGATCACGGGTTCGATGGTGCGGGAGAAGCCGGAAAAATTCGTCGGCCAGTCGGTGAGCTGGCGGCTCCAGTTCCTGGCGATGCAGCAGGCCGACGCGCTTCGGCCGGAGATGCCGAATGGTCAGCCGTACATGCTGGCCCGCGGCCCCCTCCCCGAGGCCGGGTTTGTCTATCTGATGGTGACGAAGGAGCAGGCCGGGGATCTCCGGCGGCTCTCGCCACTCGATGAAGTGCGGGTGGAGGCGATCGTGCGGGTGGGCCGGACCAAATACCTCCCGACCCCGGTGCTTGAGCTACTAAAGGTGGTGGCACGATGAACGAACAGCTGAAACAGCGGATCATCCGTCGGCTCGAGAGCCTTGGCGACGATCGGGGCTACCAGGTCCTCGATTACGTCGAGTTCTTGGAGAGCAAGTACGCCGAGCGGGTGGCTCCGACCAACATCTTTGCCCGGATGACCGAGACGGTTGAGGACGTGATGCGGGCCGGGAAGATCCCGGTCAAGGCGATCTCGGGCACCATGGGCGTGATGGATAGCGCCGGCAAGGTCATGAGAGGCGTGGCGGCCGCGGCCCAGGCCGTGGTGGACGAGGCGATCGACGCCACCAAGACCCGGCCGGACTCCAAGCCACCGGGGCCGCTCCCGGGTGAAAAAAAGCCAGGCTAGTCGGGCCCAGGCCGGGGCCGGCGGGTTGATCTAACGCCAATGAGCACATAGATTTGTCTATGGCTCAGTCAACCAGCCCCGCCGCCCTGTTTTTCGCTGCCGTGAACGGCTCCCGGCCATGAGCACCGTTCGACCCGGGGTGGCCCTCACCTTCGACGACGTGTTGCTCGTTCCGCGGCACAGTTCCGTGCATCCCCGCAGCGTCTCCACCCGAACCATGTTCACTCGGCAGATCCCGCTCAATATCCCGCTCATCGCCGCCGCGATGGACACGGTCACCGAGTCCGAAATGGCGATCGCCATGGCGCGGTTCGGGGGGATCGGGGTGATCCACAAGAACATGCCGATCGACCGCCAGGCGGCCGAAGTCGATCGGGTCAAACGGAGCGAGAGCGGGATGATCATGAATCCGATCACCCTCGGCCCCGACCGTCCGATCCGCGAAGCCGCGTTGCTGATGACGCGATTCCGGATCTCCGGCGTGCCGATCGTGGACGGGCACGGCAAGCTGATCGGAATTCTGACCAATCGTGATCTCCAGTTCGAACGGGATCTCGACCAGGCCATCGCCTCGGCGATGACGAAGGACAATCTGGTCACGGCCCCGGTTGGCACGACGCTCGACGAAGCCGAGCGGATTCTGGCCCGGCACCGGATCGAGAAGCTGCCGGTGGTCGATGGGGGCGGCGTCCTCAAGGGCCTGATCACCGTCAAGGACATTTTCAAGCGGCGGCAGTTTCCGGAGGCCAACAAGGACCACCATGGCCGGCTCCGGGTGGCGGCCGCGCTGGGCACCGGGCCCGATACGGCGACTCGCGCCAAGGCGCTGCTCGATGCCGGGTGCGACGTCCTGGTGGTCGATTCGGCCCATGGCCACAGCGACGGGGTGCTCGACACCATTGCGGCGCTCCGGAATGCGTTCCCCGCGGCCCAACTGGTGGGCGGCAACGTCGCGACCGAGGCGGGAGCGCGGGAGTTGGTGAAGCGCGGGGTCGATGCCGTCAAGGTCGGGATCGGACCGGGAAGCATCTGCACCACCCGGGTGGTCACCGGGGTCGGGGTTCCCCAGATCACCGCGATCGTCGACGCAGTCCGCGGCGCGGGCGGGGTGCCGATCATCGCGGACGGCGGGATCAAATACTCGGGCGACATCGTCAAGGCGATCGCGGCGGGGGCCTCGGCGGTGATGATGGGATCGATGCTCGCCGGAACGGAAGAAAGCCCGGGCGAATCGGTGCTGGCCGAGGGCCGGCGGTTCAAGATGATCCGGGGGATGGGCAGTCTCTCGGCCATGCAAGATGGGTCGGCGGACCGCTATTTTCAGGACGGCGAGCTCGCCCCGTCGAAGATGGTCCCGGAAGGGATCGAGGGGCGGGTCCCTTATCGGGGGCCGGTTGGCGACGTACTGTTCCAGATGGTGGGCGGACTCCGGAGCGGGATGGGCTACTGCGGGACGGCCGACATTGCGGCCCTGCAGCGCGATACCGAGATGGTTCAGATCACGGCGGCGGG
>JAYUZK010000183.1:0-5022 GCA_043751835.1 Gemmatimonadota bacterium
GCCACGAGCATGGCGCGGAGGGTGGCCCCGGCGGTTCTGAGGGGCACCCAGTTCTGCCGGACGCTGCTGCTCCCGCCGGTCCCCATGTCGCCGTACTTCGGATCGTACGACGCCAGCTCGGCCCGAACCTGGTTCCAGTCGGCGTCGAGTTCCTCGGCGACCAGCATGGCAAGCGAGGTTCGGACCCCCTGCCCCATTTCCGATTTCGGGATCGTCACGATGATCGAGTTGTCGGGGTTGATCCGGACGAAGATGCTCGGGTCGGCCGGCTTGCCGGTCCCGCCCGCACCGGCCTGGTCCCGGCAGGCCGAGAGGTTGATGGTCACGAGCAGGCCGCCCCCGACGGCGGCCGTCACTTTGATGAAGTCCCGGCGGCTTACCCGCTTCATTTGGCACCTCCCGCGACCATCTCAGCCGCCAGTTTGACCGCCTGCCGAATCCGGACGTAGGTCCCGCAGCGACAAAGATTCCCCTGCATCGCCGCGTCAATGTCGGCGTCGGTGGGGTGCGGGTTCCTGGCCAGCAGCGCCGAGGCGCTCATCAGCTGGCCCGCCTGGCAGTAGCCGCACTGGGGCACGTTCAGTTGCTGCCAGGCCTGCTGGACGGCATGATCGACGCCGCCCTGGGCCAGGCCTTCGATCGTCGTGATCGCCTTTCCCTGAGCCACCGATACCGGAACGCTGCAGGAGCGGACCGGGGCGCCGTCGAGATGCACGGTGCACGCGCCGCACATCGCGATGCCGCAGCCGAATTTTGTCCCGGTGAGGCCCACGAGGTCGCGGAGCGCCCAAAGGAGTGGCATGTCCGCCGGTGCATCGATGTCATGCGAGGTGCCATTGACGAGCAGTTTCATCACACTCTCCCAAGGTAGGAACCGCGGCCCGATCCTTAATTGTAGGTCAGTGACGTTCGAAGGCAACCTTGCCGTCAACCACGGTCAGCATGACCCGCCCGGTGAGCAGCGAATCGGGGTGCTGCAGGGGGTATAGATGCGGGCGTTGATGACGAAGACTTCCGCCTCTTCCGGCGACCGGGCACACCCGGCCCCCTGCGAGAGGCCCACGAGCAGCGCAGGGCTGCCGACACGCGACCGAATCAGTCCGAACATGACCGGGCTCCTTGCACTTCGCGGTGCTGGGGGAAAGAATACGTCCGATGGAACGAATCCGCACCGTCGTCCGCGACGACCACGAAGCCCTCGCCCGCGAGGTGGCGGCCGCCATCGCGGCGGTCATCCGTCAGGCCAACGCCCAGGGTCGCCACGCCGTGCTCGGCCTGGCCACCGGCTCGACCCCGGTCGGCGTCTACCGCGAGTTGATCCGGCTCCATCGGGAGGAGGGCTTGTCGTTTACCCGGGTGGTGACGTTCAATCTTGACGAGTATTACCCGATGGCGGCGGACAGTATCCACGCCTACCACCGGTTCATGTGGGAGCACCTGTTCGACCACATCGACATCGACCGAGCCAACGTCCACCTGCCGTCCGGCACCGCCCCACGGAGCGAGATCGAGGCCCAGTGCGCCGGCTATGAGGCCCGGATCAGGGCGGCCGGAGGAATCGATTTCCAGCTGCTGGGGATCGGCAAGACCGGCCACATCGGCTTCAACGAACCGGGCTCGGGAGCCCGGAGCCGGACCCGGCTGGTCACCCTCGACACCGTGACCCGGCGCGACGCCGCGGCGGACTTCTTCGGCGAGCAGTTCGTGCCCAGGGAAGCCATCACGATGGGCGTCGCCACGATTCTCGAAGCCCGCCAGGTCGCCATCGTGGCAACGGGCGAACACAAGGCGGCGATCGTCCGGCGCGCGGTGGAGGGAGACATCGACACCGAGGCGGCCGCGACGTTCCTGCAGACCCATCCGAATACGACGTTCTATCTCGACCGGGCGGCGGCCGCGTCGCTCACCCGGATCGCCACGCCGTGGCTGGTGGACGAGGTCGAGTGGACCGACAACCTGGCGCTCGAGGCGGTGGTCTGGCTGGCCCAGCAGACCGGGCGGGCGGTGTTGAAGCTCACCCAGCGCGACTACGTCGAGCACAAACTCTCGTCGCTCCTCGCCAAGTTCGAAACGCCCGGCGCGGTCAACGGATTCGCCTTCAATCGGCTGGGCGACAAGATCCGCGGCCGGTCGAAACTGCCGAAGGGCCGGCGAATCATCTGCTTCTCGCCCCATCCGGACGACGATGTGATCTCGATGGGCGGGATGCTCCGGAAGCTGGTTCTCAACCAGAACGACATCACCGTTTCCTACCTCACCAGCGGCAACATCGCGGTCTTCGATCACGACGTCCGCCGATATCTCGATTTCATCAATCGGCTCTCCCGCGAGTTCCAGCTGGCCCCGGGTTCCACCGAGTCGCTGACCACGAGGGCGGAACGGTTCCTCGACGGCAAACAGCCGGGCCAGGTGGATATCCACGAAGTCCAGGACCTCAAACGGCTGATCCGCGAAAGCGAGGCGGTGAGCGGGATCGAAACGCTCGGCCTGCCCCGCTCCGCCGCCCGGTTCCTCAACCTGCCGTTCTACCAGACCGGCAAGGTCCGGAAGGACCCGATCGGCCCGGCCGACATCGCGATCGTGCGGGAGCTGCTTGAGGAGATCAAGCCGGATCTGGTCTTCGTAGCCGGCGATCTCTCCGATCCCCACGGGACCCACCGGATGTGCAAGGAGGCAATCGACGGGGCGCTGCTCGGCCTCGAGCCCCGGCCCGAGGTCTGGCTCTATCGGGGCGCCTGGCAGGAGTGGTCGGTGACCGAAGCGACCTGGCTGGTTCCGCTGGCGCAGGAGGAGCTGACGCTCAAGATCCAGGCAATCTTCAAGCACCAATCGCAAAAGGACTCGGCGCCGTTCCCCGGGCTCGACGAGCGCGAGTTCTGGCAGCGGGTCGAGGCCCGCAACAAGGAAACGGCCGCAGCCCTCGACCGGCTTGGCCTGGCCGAGTACTTCGCGATGGAAGCCTACGTGGTCGATGCCCCTCGTTGAGGAAATGGAACGGGCCGGCACCTGGCTCTTCCGGTTCCGAAGCTGGGCGCCCCCCCTTGTCGTGGCGTTGCTTCTGGGCGCCGTGGCTTCGCGGGCCCGGCCCACCGATCCACCCGGCCTCGACCCCCTCCCCACCGCCGCCGGCATTGCCATTGCGGCGATCGGCCTCCTGATCCGGGTCCACGTGATCGGTCATGCGCCGCGCGGCACCTCGGGAAAGAATCGCGGATCGCAGGTGGCCGAGTCGCTCACGACGGCGGGATGGTACTCCGTGGTCCGCCATCCGCTCTATCTTGGCAACCTGTTCCTCTGGGTCGGTCCCGCGGCGGCGACGGCGGTTTGGTGGTGTCCCCTGATGGTGGCGCTGATCTTCTGGCTCTACTACGAGCGGATCATGATGCTCGAGGAGTCATTCCTCCGCCGGACCTTCGGCCCGGCCTACCTGGACTGGGCCGAGCGCACCCCTGCCCTCCTGCCGAGCGGGGGATGGAAGCCGTCGTCGCTGCCATTCTCGTGGCGGACGGTGATGAGACAAGAGTACTACGGGTTCTTTTCCGCCGTGGCCATGTTCGGGCTGCTTGAGGCGGGCACCGTCTGGATCGAGACCGGCCGCCCCGGACTCGGCCGGGGCTGGGTCATGGTGCTCGTGGCCGTGACCCTCCTGAGCGGCCTTCTCCGGATCCTCCAGCGGTACACCCAGATCCTCGACGTCGATGGCCGTTAGGCATTGCCTCGTTCTGGCGCTGATGACGGCGCCCGCCGCCGCCCAGACGGTGTCGGTCCGGGACCCCGGCCGCCCGCCCGTCATCCGGCCGGTCGAAGCCGCCGCCTTCCTCGGTGCCATCGCCATCGCTGCGGCTTTCGACGGCACGGTTCGCCGCCACGCCCAGGCCGATCGTACGCCGGGCCGAAACCGGGCCGCGCAGTTCGGCAACGCATTCGGGAATCTGACCTACACGGGGCCGTTACTCGCCGCAGGGTGGTTGGCCGGGGAGGTGGCCCACAGTCCGGCCCTCGCCCGGGCGTCGTACCGGGCTCTCGAGGCGGCGGTGGTAGCTGGCGCCATCACCGGTGTCATCAAGTTCGGCCTCGGACGGGTGCGGCCCAGGGATGGTGGCGATCCGGGTCTGTTCCACCCGTTCACGAGCAACGTGTCGTTTCCTTCCGGCCATACCACGGTCGCCATGGCCGTCGCCACTAGCCTGGCGCTATCCACCCCGGATCATTGGTCTGACGTCCTGTTCTACACCGCCGCCGCCTTGACCGGATTTGCCCGGATCAACGACAACCAGCACTGGCTCTCGGACGTGGTGGCGGCCGGGGCGATCGGCTACCTGACAGGGCGACAGCTCAACGGGCGCCGGGGCAGGTTCCGCCCTCTCGCTTCGACGGGGCTGATCGGCGTGTCAGCGACGTTCTAGCTTTCGGCACTTCGGGACGGGACCGAAACCACCCGGGGCGGCCCAGGATCATCGCGACGCCACCGAAGAAGGCGTGGGAATAGATCCCCCAGGGGAAGCGCTGGTCTTCGTGTTGGCCATGATGGGACTCACCTCAGGCACGGAAGAGATAGCTCAATTTGACGAAGAATCCGTCGCTGATCCGCCGAAGGCCCAGCGGCACCTGATGAAGCTCTTCGTGGCGGCTGCTCCCGTAACCCATGAAGAGGACGGTGCCGGGACTGGGCTGGTACGCGATCAGCAGATCGCCGCGAAGATCCTTGCGGCGCTCCGCAACCGCCGCGTGGTAGACGCCGTCGTCACCCAGGATCACGATCGGTAGCCCCGTGCGGCCATCATCCCGAAGATCGGCCTGTACGTCGGTGCGGTACTCGACCACTGTTCGCACGAACAGCGCCCGGCTCACCTGATACTCCAGCTTGAGCCGGGGAATCCTGGTTTCGCTCACGATGGTACCGTCGCTGTGCCGGCGGTATTGCTGCAGCTTGTACGACCCGTTGATCCTGATCTGGTCCGAAGGCCGCCAGTTGAGCCCCGCGGTCACGGAGAGCACATGCGTCCGCGACCACTCGAAAAA
>JAYUZK010000184.1:0-4406 GCA_043751835.1 Gemmatimonadota bacterium
CATGAGGCGGCGATGAACCTCGAGACGCCCTTCACCCAGGCCACCGGTGTCGCGCTGCCGATCATCGGCGGCCCGATGTACCCCTGCAGCAACCCCGAATTGGTGGCCGCGGTCTCCAAGGCGGGCGGCTTGGGAGTCGTCCAGCCGATGTCACTCACCTATGTCCACGGGCACGACTTCCGGGCCGGCCTTCGGCTGATCCGGTCGCTGACCGACAAACCGATCGGGCTGAACGCGCTGATCGAAGCCTCCTCTCGAACCTATCATGAGCGAATGGTGCGATGGGTCGGAATCGCGCTGGAGGAAGGAGTCAGATTCTTCCTGACGTCGCTCGGGAATCCCCGCTGGGTGGTCGACACCGTCCGGAGCGCTGGTGGGGTGGTCTACCACGACGTCACCGAGCGGAAATGGGCGCTCAAGGGGCGAGACGCCGGGGTCCACGGCCTGATTGCCGTCAATCGTCGCGCTGGCGGGCACGCCGGTGCCCGGACCCCGGAGGCCCTGCTCGACGAACTCGGCGACCTCGGCCTGCCCCTGATCTGCGCCGGCGGCATCGGCAGCGAGCGCGAGTTCATCGACGCCCTCCGTCTCGGCTACGCCGGGGTCCAGCTGGGGACTCGCCTGATCGCCACCCCCGAGTGCACGGCCAGCGAGCCGTACAAGCAGGCCATTGTCACGGCCACCGAGTCCGACATCGTCCTGACCGAACGTCTGAGCGGCGTTCCCGTCGCCGTGATCCGGACGCCGTATATCGAGCGAATCGGCACCACGATCGGCCCCCTGGCCCGTCGGCTCTTCCAGGGACGCCGCACCAAAAAATGGATCCGCACCTTCTTTGCGCTCCGGGCCGTTCGCGACCTGAAACGCACGTCCATCCGGGGCGAGGCCCGCGCCGACGACCCGACTCGCGCTATCTGGCAAGCCGGCCGGAGCGTGGCCACCATCGACGCGGTGGAACCCGTCGCCCAAATCGTTGACCGGTTCGCCCGGGCTGCCCGCACCGCCTGATCGAGGAGTTACTGAGTCGAGCAGAGGTCAGAAGTCCTTTCGACGGAACCATCGGTAACCGGCCCACAGCGGCACCACCGCGCAAACCAGGAGCATGGCGAACGCGGCGACCAGTCCACCCGTCGTTCCGAACATCCGGGCAAACACGGTGCCGGTATAGCCCATCAACACTGCCACGTCGAACGTCAGCAGCAGCACCACCCTGGCAAGGTCGATCGGGTTGAGGAAGGTGAGGACCAGCACCGGCGTTTCCAGTGGATAGTCCCGGAACGTGGTCAGCACCAGCAGAATGACGCCGTCGTACACGACCGTGCAGGCGAGCCAGACCAGGAGCGCCACCCCAAACCCCCGCGATCGCTCCTCCACCAGCACCGCCACGCACAGCGCGAAGGCCGTGAACACGAGGGTGAGCAGCACACCGACGGCGAGCAGCATGGCCAGCGGCCGCGCCACCGCGGGATCGCTGAAAGCCTCAACCAGCAGAGGTCCCCCGACCCCGCCAATCAGTGCCAGGCTGAGCGGCACCGCGAGGCCCCCAAACAATCCGAGATACACCGCCCCTCGGCTGACCGGCTGCGCCAGCAGCAGTTCGATGAACTCGCGGGCGTTGTAGACATAGAGCGTCCCGAACACCACGCTCACCAGCGGCAGCAGGAGCAGCACCACGTTGACCAGGCTGAGGAGCGCCCGGGTACCGCTTCCCCCGAAGCGCAGCAGCAGCAGCGTGGCGAGAAACAACAGGGCGGCGTAGCCGATCAGCCAGCGACTCCGGAGGACGTTCCGGACCTGGGAGGCCAACACCTGACGCACCTCGGTCATCGGCCCCTCGTCATCAGGCGCGCAATCGCCCGCTCGAGATGGGTCTCGCCGGCTTCGCGCAGCAGCTGTTCGACCGGTCCCTGGAAGGCGATCCGTCCGTCGGTGAGGAAGACGACGTCGTGCGCCAATTCCTCGACCTCGCTCAGGATGTGCGAGGTGAGCAGGACCGCCGTGCCGGCCTCCGCCGACTGGACCACCTTGGCCTTGAGGATCCCGCTCGCCACCGGGTCGAGGCCGGCCGTCGGCTCGTCGAGAATGATCAGAGTGGGCCGGAACAGGAACGCCACGACGGCATTGAGTTTCTGCCGAGTCCCTCCCGAGAGGACCCGAATCGGCCGGTCGAGCATCGAGGCCAGGTCGAACTGGGCGATCAACTCGTCATCGATCGCCGCGTCGGACCGGCGGAGCCGCCGCAGCAGCGCGAGCACTTCCCGGCCGGTCAAGTGTTCGGGAAACCGGGCGGCTTGCGGCATGTAGCCGATCCGCTCCCGGTAGGCCCGCTCGCCGTCGATGCTTCGACCCTCGACCAGGATCCGGCCTTCGCCGATCCGTACCAGACCGATGATCGTCTTGATGAGGGTGGACTTCCCGGCCGCGTTCGGACCGACCACCGCCGTGATCCGGCCCGGGGCCGCCGTCAGATCGACACCCCGCAGCACCTCGAGGCGGCCGAACCGTTTCCGGAGACCCTCGACAACCAGCATCAGCGGGGTCGCTCCATCAGTGGCGCCGGATCGATCAGCGCCTCGGGTGTGAGAATCGGCAGCACCCGCTCGGCCTGGTCGAGGAGATCGACGAAGAGGCTGCGGAGCAGAATCAAGGCGGGCTCGTTCTGTTCGACCACCAGCGAAAACAGCCGGACTGGACGATGGGGCACGTCTCCGAAGCCATCATGATCGAGATCAAACCCCCGGTACTGATCCCAGTAGTTCCCCCGGAAACTGCTGGTGGCCGACCGGCTGTTGGTGGCCACGTCGAAAGCGTTGGCCAGGAACACGTTCCCCTCGAACCGGTTGTCGGTCGCGTTGGCGAGCAGACGGAGCGCCCAGCCGTTCGCCTCGAACCGGTTGCCACGGACAGCGAGGCGGTTGGCCCCCTCGAGGTAGAGCCCCGTCGTGTTGCGGCTGAACCGGTTCTCGCTGATGGTGCCGTCGCTGATGTCCTTGAGCAGCAGACCGAACGCCGCCTGGCCCTCGTTGTCGGCGAACTCATTTCCCGTCATGATCACATGCTTCGAGTACATCACGGCCACGCCGGCACCGTTCGACGTGAACCGGTTCCGCCGATAGTGGCAACTGTCCGAGAACATGAAATGCAGGCCGTAGCGGCGGTTGTGGTGGCTCACGTTATCGCTCAACTCACTCCTGCGGACGAACTCGAGATAGATCCCGTCGCGATGGCCCTCGACCTCATTACGGCGTACCGTCACTCGGGAGGACGACCAGAGATGAATCGCGTTCCCCGCCATCTGTTCCGTGGCCCCCGGTCCCGCGATCCGGTTGTCCTCGATGAGACAGCCGTTCACCTTGGCCCCGTAGATTCCGAAGAACGCCCTGCTGATCCGGTTGGCCCGCACCACGCACCCGCTGACCCGATCCAGCTTGATCGCCGCCCGGTCGTCCGTGCTGCTCGGCCTGATGCCGGTCACCTCGAGCCCCTCGACCGTGACGTCGTTCGCCGTGACCAGTATGAACGTGTGGTCCCCCCCCTCGAAGACGGGACCCCCCTCGCCCCGGATCACCAGCCGGCGGTCCACCACCACCGTGCTGTCCTCGTGGTACCGGCCCGGTCGGACCACGATCGTGTCGCCCGGATGGGCACGAGCGACCGCGTCGCGAAGCCGCGTCACGGGCCCGGCGGGTGAGACAATCACCACCCCGGCAATCAGGAGAGAGATCACCGCGGCTCCGTCCGGGCCCAGGCCATCACATCGGTCCAGGCCATCAGCGGTACCCCGAAACGGCGGGCCAGACTGTCCGCCTTCGAGCCCGGGCGAACCGCCACGATACCGTACCCCATCGGCGTCCGGAGCGAATCCACCCGCAGAAAAACCAGCCGCTCGACCGCCACGACCGAATCCGGCTCGAGATAGTCTGACGCCCAGAGCGAATGAATCGAGGACGGCGGAACGGCTGCGACCCCGACCGCGAGACACCCGACATCATCGAATGGGGTCACTCTGCCAGTCCGCGACACCATCTCACCTCCGAAGCGCCGGTCCACCAGCGTCATGTGACAATGCTGGCAGACGTCTCGACCCAGAACGAGCGAACGCGGGGCGGGCTTCCCACAGCCCGCCCAGCTCACCAATATCGCCACCACCAGAATGACTGACTTCAATTCGGTACTCGGCGCCCCCGGCGCCACTCAATCCAGCCCAAGCCAAACCCGGCGGTCAGGGCGGCGATGGCGACCCAACCCGCCAGCGCCGGCCAGGAGGTCGCCTGGAAATTGAGAAGTTGCTTGGGACCGATCAGTGGGGGCTGGTAACTCATGCCGGGAATCTTGATGGCCGCCTCGGGGTCGAGATTGTGGCCGTAATCATAGCCCCAGCGCCAGAAGTCGACGAGACCGACGAG
>JAYUZK010000185.1:0-5431 GCA_043751835.1 Gemmatimonadota bacterium
AGCGACGAGCCAACCGGCGGCAGCTTCATGCAGCCGGTGTTCCACTCGACCCGGTCCGCGACGGGGCGTCCGCGGCTCCGGATCACTTACGGGCTTCCAACCCGTCCCGGGAGGCCGTAGATGCGCCACCATTTCCTCGGCCTTGTGCTGATCGCGTTTGTTGGGGCGGGGTCCGCAGCCGCCCAGTCGTCTCAGTTCGGGATCCGCGGCCTCGGAATCCCGACTCGGCCCCTGTCGCCGCGGGGCGTGGCGACCGGAGGGGCGTTCGGGATGTTCGACCTCGAGTCGAGTCAGAACCCAGCGTCGATCGCCGGCATACTTCAGTTTACGGCGCTGTTTTCGAGTGTGCAGAATTTCCGGACCTCGACCAACCCCTTCGGCAGCTCCTCGGCGAAGGACAACCGCTTTCCCCAGATCATGGTGGCCGGGCCGCTCGGCGGCACCCACTTTACGGCGGCTGTGAGCATGTCCGGCTACACGGACCGCAATTTCTCGCTTGGGACCGCGGACACGATTCAGTTGCGGGGCGCGGCGGTCGGTGTCTATGACACGATCAGTTCGCGGGGTGGCCTCTCCGACCTGCGGGTGGCCGGCGCATGGCAAATCGGCAAGTCGGTCCAGATCGGGGTCGGACTGCATGCCATCACCGGATCGAACCGGATCGAGAACCGCCGGCATTTTTCCGACTCCACCTACGCGGTGGCCTCCGAACAGTCTCAGCTCTCCTACCTCGGCACCGGCCTTTCCGCTGGAATTGTCGTTCGGGTGGCGCCCAGGTTGACCGTGGCGGGAACCTTCCGAACGGATGGCCATCTGTCGGTCGATCGGGACACCACCCGGATCGCTCGAACGGACTTGCCGACCAGTTATGGCGTCGGACTCCGGTGGCAACCGTCGCCCAACGTCGCCTGGGCGGCGTCGTACCAAGCCAAAGGCTGGTCGGCGTCAAACCGGGACATCGTGGCGCAGGGCGGGATCGGTGCCCTGAATGCCTACGAAGTGGCAACGGGGTTTGAAATCGTTCGAAACCCCAGGCTGCCCGGACAGAAACCGCTGCGCTTCGGCGGGCACTACGCCATGCTGCCGTTCCCGGTCCGGGCCGGTAGCCAGCCTCACGAGTTCGGCCTCGCCGTGGGCACGGGCTTCCGGTTCGTCCGGGGGCAGGGCGGGTTCGACCTGGCGCTCGAGCGGTTGTGGCGCTCGGACGGGGCCGGCTACACGGAACGGGCGACGCTCCTCACTTTCGGCTTCTCAATCCGGCCGTGACCACCAAGCGGGTATACATCGAGACGTTCGGCTGCCAGATGAACGCAGCCGACACCGAACTCATGCTGGGCGTCCTCGGCAACCGCGGATATACCCGGGTCGATGATCCGGCCCTGGCCGATGTGATGCTCGTCAATACCTGCGCGGTCCGGGATCATGCCGAACTCCGGGTGGCGGGGCGGGTCGGTGAGTTGTCACGCCACAAGGTCAACGGTTCGGTGCTTGGCGTCGTGGGCTGCATGGCCCAGCGGCTCGGGCCCGGGCTGTTGGAACAATCGCCGCGCGTCGACCTGGTGGTCGGACCCGACGGCTACCGCAATCTGGCCGATCTGATTGAGGAGGCCGCCGCCGGCCGCCGACTGGCCGACACCGAGTTCCGGTCATGGGAACACTACGAGGACGTCCCACCGGTCCGCTCGGGTGGCCCGACGGCGTTCGTCACGGTGCAGCGCGGCTGCGATTACAAGTGCACGTTCTGCATCGTGCCGTACACCCGTGGCCCGGAGCGCAGCCGCCGTCTCGGCGACGTCGTCGCGGAGGTTGAAGGTCTGGTGACTTCGGGGGTGAGCGAGGTCACGTTGCTGGGCCAGACCGTCAACTCCTACCACGACGGCGAATCCGATTTTGCTGATCTGCTGCGAGCCGTGGGAGCCGTGGATGGGGTCAAGCGGCTCCGGTTCACGAGTCCGTATCCGACCGACTTCACCGATCGCGTCATCGAGGCGATGGCGACGGTGCCCGCGGTGTGCGAACATGTTCACCTCCCGGTCCAGAGCGGATCGAATCAGGTGCTCAGGCGAATGCTGCGTCGGTACACCCGGGAACGGTATCTGGAAGTCGTCGAGAACATCCGGGCTGCAATTCCTGGCATCACCTTCTCGACCGATATCATCGTCGGCTTCCCGGGTGAGACGGAACCGCAGTTTGCCGAGACTCTCTCGCTGGTCGAGGCTGCCGCTTTTGACGATGCCTATACCTTCCGATACTCGCTCCGAGAGGGTACGCCGGCGGTGAAGCTCCCCGATCCGGTGCCCGACGCGGAGGCTTCCGAGAGGCTGCAGCGACTGATCGATCTCGTGCGCCGTCAGACGCGCCGGAAAAACCTCGAGCGGGTCGGCACGGTACAGGATGTGCTGGTCGAGCGGGCGGCCAAGCGGGGTGGGATGCTGGGACGGACCCGAACCAACCTGATGGTTCTGCTTGATGTGCCGGAGGACGCAGTAGGGGAGTATCATCAGGTGCGGCTCACCGGGACCACTGGTTCAACGTTTACCGGTACGATCATCACTCGATCTGCTTTGGCGGTGCTATGACGATTCGACTCAAGAATGCCGTCGAGGACCATGTCATCGAGGCCTACCAGAACCTTCGGCCCCACTTCCCGGAGTTCTGCGGCTGCGACATGTGCCGGGCCGACGTGGTCGTGTACGCGCTGAACCGGCTGCCGCCCCGGTACGTCGCGACGCTGGAGGGAACGGTGGTGACCGAGGTCAACCTGGACAAGCATCAGGGCCGGGCCTCGATCGACGTTGCCGTCATGGACGGGTTCCGGCGGGTGGCGCTGTCGCCGCGCTGCGGCAAGGCCGCGGCGGTGTAGTCCAGCGGCAAAAAGGCCGCGGCATGCGGCCGATTGGTTGACTCATCCTCCCGGGGGCACGGTATCATCGACCGTGCCCCCGTTTCGTACTCCATCGGCCGCGCTGGCAGGGCTTGTCATGTACGCGGCGGGAATTGCCGCGGGGCTCGGGGTTGGCGTCGCCTCCGTGTTGGCAGGGGGCGCCGCCTCGATCTGTCTGGGCGGCAGCCGCCGATGGCTTGGCCTGGTGTTCGCTGTTGGCGCGGTCAGCGGCGTCGTCACCAGAAGGCTGGACCCAAGCCGCTGCGCTGCCTGGCTCGAGCCGGGGCCTTTCGACGGCGCCGTCGAGATCGTGGCCCCGGCAGCCCCTGAGCGGATCGGGGCGTTGCAGTTGTCCGGGAGCCGGTGTCGGGGGCCGGTGGCCTTTCGGAATCAGGGCGCCGACACCCTGTGGGCTGGCTGGCGTGGCACGGTCTCCGGCAACTGGAGACGGATGGAAGGGAGGTGGCGCGCGCCGGATGGGCTCCTGAGCGTGAAGGACGCTCGGGGAACGGCGCCGTCGTCGGGAGTCACCGCGGGCCTCAGGAACCGGATCCTGCGCTCGATCGGCCGGCTGTTCGGCTCGCGGGCCGGGATGGTCGAGGCGCTGGTGATCGGATCGCGGGGGACGATTGCCCCGGATCTGCAGCGTGCGTTCGGCCGTGCGGGCCTGATCCATTTGCTGTCGATCAGCGGGTTCCACGTCGGTCTGATCTGGGCCTGGGTCCATCTCGTGCTCGGTCTGGCTGGGCTCCGGGCCCGCTCGCCGATCGCCGCGGGGCTGGTGCTGCTCTATATCGCGTTCATCGGGCTGCCCGCCCCGGCGGTTCGGGCGGGCTGGTTGGCGATCATCGGGACCGCGTCGCGCCAGCGGCAGCGGAATCCGAGCCCCGGTCCACTGTTCGCAGCCTGCGCCTGGCTGGTACTGGTCGTCGATCCGTGGGCCCTGGTTGATTTGGGGGCTTGGCTTTCGGTGGGTTCGCTCTGGGGTGCCGCCGCGGCGGTTCGGTGGAGCGACCGTGCCATAGGCACGGGGGCTGGGTGGCGGATGGTCGCGGGCTCAGTCGGGGCCACGGTGGCGACGGCTCCGATGACCGCTTGGTGGCTGGGCACAGTTGCCCTGGCGGGTATCGCGCTCAACCCGATTGCCATTCCGCTCGCGGCGGCGGCGGTCCCGGCGGTCCTGGCCAGCCTACTGCTCGATCCGTTGCTTCCTGCTGTGGCGGCTTCGCTGGCGGCCGGCGGGGGTGGGTTGCTTGGCGCCCTCGAGGCGCTGGCCCAGCGCGGCGGAGCGGTGCCGGGAGCGGCCCTGAGTTTCGAGCCGGGGCCAGTCCCGGCGGGACTCGCCGGCCTCGTGATCATGGCCGCGATGGTCGTGTTCGGGGGCCGGGCCACGGCTCGAGAGGCCGCCCGCCGGGCGGCTTGGGGGGTTGCCATCGGCCTCGCCGGGCTGTTGGTGTGGGGTCTCGGCCCGGTCGGTGACGGCGCCCCCGGACTCGCGTTACATTTTCTCGACGTCGGGCAGGGCGATGCCGCGCTGGTGGAGACGGCGGCCGGCCATTGGGTGCTGATCGATGCCGGGCCATCGGATGATCGCTCCGACGCCGGGCTCAGGGTCGTCATCCCTTTTCTGGAGCGGCGGGGGGTCCACCGCCTCGAGGCGGTCGTCCTCTCGCATGGCCATCGGGATCACTTCGGCGGCTTGGCGGCGGTGCTTCGGACCATCGAGGTGGGACGGGTATTCGAGCCGGCCGAGGCGGTGCCCGACGCACACTACCTCGCCCTGCTCGACGCGGTGGCGGACCAGGGGGTCCCGTGGATTCCGGTCCGGGCCGGCACCACGTTCACCGTCGATGAGGTCCGGTTCTCGGCGGTCCATCCTGACACCGCATGGGCCGGATGGGGGCTCGACTTGAACGAGGACTCCGCGGTGCTCGTGGTCGAGAGCGGGCGGTTCCGGGCCCTGTTCGCCGGCGATGCCGGGTTGGTCGCCGAGGCGCGGATCGGAGCGGTGGTCCCATGGGTCGATCTGCTCAAGGTTGGGCATCATGGGTCGCGCTGGGCCACGGGGTCGGCCTGGCTCGCGCGGCTCGAACCATCGGCCGCTATCGTGAGCGTCGGGCAAAACCGATACGGGCACCCCGCGCCCGAAACGATGGGAAGGCTCGAAGCGGCCGGTGTCCCGGTCTGGAGGACCGACCGCGAAGGAACCGTGACGGTGCGGATCGCCGACGGACGGATGATGATTCGGGGTCGCCATGAATCGGCGGCATATCCGCTAAGATAGCTCAGCCGAGATTGGGACGGTCAGGCATGGCGATGTATCAGGGGCCGGTGGTGACGATCGAGCGGTTTATCCTCGAGCAGGAGCGGAGGTTCCCGGAAGCGACTGGCGAGCTGTCGAATCTGCTCTACGACTTCGCCCTCGCCGCCAAGATCGTGTCGGCCGCGATCCGGCGGGCTGGGTTGGTCGACATCCTCGGCTCGGCCGGGGCGACCAACGTACAGGGGGAAGACCAGAAGAAGCTCGATATCCTTGCCAACGAGACG
>JAYUZK010000186.1:0-2656 GCA_043751835.1 Gemmatimonadota bacterium
TGCTATTCTCACGATCCAGTATTTCCGAAACTAGCGGTCCTTCTTAGCCGGCCCGACTCGCCGCGACTGGGCGGGCGGTTCGTGCATGCGTCAGCCAGCCGTGTCGGTCGGGGGTCCGCCCGTTGGCCACGTCGAGGTAGGTCCGCTGGATCAATCTGGCCACCGGTCCCGGCTTCCCGTGGCCAACCGGAATTCGGTCGACGCTCCGGACTGGGGTGATCTCCGCCGCGGTGCCGGAGAAGAACACCTCGTCGGCGATGTAGAGGGCCTCACGCGGGAGCTGCTCTTCCCGGACTTCGATCCCCAGCTCACGTGCGAGCACGATGACGCTATCCCGGGTGATACCGGGGAGGAGGCTGCCATTGACCGGTGGCGTGTGGATCACCCCGTTCCGGACCAGGAAGACATTCTGGCCTGATCCTTCACTCAGCATGCCATCGGAACCGAGAGCGACGGCTTCGTGATACCCGTTGGCGAGCGCTTCCATCTTGACCAGCTGTCCGCTGAGATAATTGCCGGCGATCTTGGCCATGGCGGGGAGGGTGTTGGGCTCGACTCGGTTCCAGCTGGAAACGCAGGCGTCGACGCCGGCTTCGAGGGAGCCCTCACCGAGCGCGGCCCCCCATGGCCAGCAGGGCAGGTAGACCTCGATCGGGCTTTCGAACGGGACCATGCTTGCGGCGCCGTACCCCCGAATCACCATCGGTCGAAGGTAGGAGGCGTCGAGGCCGTTCTTGTCGACCAGGGCGCAACAGCCGGCGATCAGCTCCTGCAATGAGTAGGACGGGTCCATCCGATAGATCTTGCAGGAGGCGAGAAGGCGCCGGAGGTGGTCTTCGAGGCGGAAGATGGCCGGGCCATCGGGCGTGGCGTAGCAGCGAATCCCCTCGAACACCGCCGAACCGAACTGGACTGAGTGGCTCAGGACGTGGGTGGTGGCGTCGGCCCAAGGGATGAATTTCCCGTCGTGCCAGATCCAATTGGTGGCGGTGAGCTTCATGGCTTGGGGCCTCGAAAAAGGGGTCGAGGCAATGTAGTTGCGCGGCGGCCGGACGCAACGCACCGGCCCCGGGGCCTAGCTTATCATTGGGCATCTCATTCCTGACGAGGTCCGATGGTCCGTTCTTTTTCCGCTCTCTTCGTGTTGTCGCTTGCGGGCACCGGTGCGGCCGCGGCCCAGGGCGACCCGGAAGCCAAGCTGAGTGAACTTGGCATTACCCTGCCCGTGGTGGGCAAGCCGCTCGCCAACTACGTGCCAACGGTCCGGAGCGGCAATCTGGTATTCCTTTCGGGCCACGGGCCGGCGCAGCCGTGGGGTCCGACGGCGACGGGCAAGCTGGGGCGTGATCTCACGGCGGAGCAGGGATATCAGGCGGCGAAGAATGTCGGGATCAACCTGCTGGCAAGCCTGAAGGCCGAGATCGGCTCGCTCAGCCGGGTGAAGCGGATCGTCAAGGTGCTCGGCATGGTCAATTCGGCCGACGGGTTCACCAAGCAACCGGAAGTCATCAACGGATTTTCCGATCTGATGGTGGCGGTGTTCGGCGAGAAGGGGAAGCACGCCCGGTCGGCGGTGGGCATGGCGGCGCTGCCGTTGAACCTGGCAGTGGAGATCGAGATGGTGGTCGAGGTCGAGCCGTAGCCGGATGCATCCGTCCCGAGACCATCACCTTCCCGTCGATCCGGCCGCCTATCGGTCCGCGCGGCATCCGCGCGGGCGGGTCATCGTCATCGCCCCCACCCGCGCCGCCTGCGAAACGATCGAACTGGCGCTCGGGACCGAGGTCGAAACGGTGCTGCTTCGGGAGCACGGCGCCGAACTGGTAGCGTGGGCCGAGGCGGGGAAGGGCTTCGGGATCGTGGCGGGGACGGGCACGGGGAAGACGCTCTCGACCCGGGTGATCGCGCAGGCGCTGCTGCAGGAGTCGCTCCGGTATGGAGTGGTGAACCGGGAGCGCGAGGCGACTCCGGAGACGCCCTCGTGGAACGTCGTGATCGTGACGACGGGGATTGCGCGGCGGTGGTTCCAGGATGATCTGATCACGCCGCGGGACACGATCATCGTCGACGAAATCCACCAGACCTCGGCGGAGCTCGAGTTGTGCCTGGCCCTGGGCAAGCGGGCCGGGTGCCGGTTCATCTGGCTCAGCGCCACGGTGGATCCGGCCTTCTACGCGGCCTATCTCAAGAGCGATCACGTCCTCGAGACCAGTGCCTTCGATCCGGCGCTCCGGGCCCGAGTGGACGTGGTGCCCAAAGACGTGGGCGAATACCTCGACGAACGGGTGGTGCGCCGGCTGGTGAAGGAAAATCGCGGCGTCGCGGTGTTCGTCCCGACCCGGGCGGAGGTGGAGCGGCTGGCAGCGGATCTCACCGCCAAGTGGCCCAAGCTCAACTCGGCGTTCTATCACGGCGGGGAGCCGATCCGGGTGATCAGGCCGTATCTCGAGGGCCTGGTCGAGAAGCCGTTCCTGCTGGCGATGACGGCGGCGGGGCAGTCGGCGATCAACGTGCCGGGCCTCGACACGGTGATCATCTACGACGCCCGATACGGCAACGTGGTGGATCGGGGCCGGAACGTACTCCACCGGCTCTACCTCGGTGCCAACGAAATCCTCCAGATGGCGGGGCGGGTTCACGGCCGGGTGGCTCGGGG
>JAYUZK010000187.1:0-2994 GCA_043751835.1 Gemmatimonadota bacterium
CAGCGTGGTGGTTGCCAGCACCGACCGCCGCGAGGACGACCCGGTCGCCGCCTGGTGCGCCAGCGCCGGGGTCGTGGTGTTCCGTGGATCGGAGACCGACGTCCTCGGTCGGTTCGTCGGAGCAGCCGCCCGAGCCGGCGCCGATGTGATCATCCGGATCACCGCCGACTGTCCGCTCCTCGACGCTCTGGTGCTGGACCGGACTATCGAGGAGTTGGTGGACCATCCGGGCACGGACTACGCCAGCAATGTGATCGAGCGGTCGTATCCCCGTGGGCTCGACGTCGAGGTCTTTACCCGCGAGGCGCTCGCCCGGATGGACCGGCTCGGGGGCTCGGCCGCTTCGCGCGAGCATGTCACCGTTCCGGTGCGGCTCGAGCATCCGAATGCGTTCATGGTCCGACATGTCCGGCATCCGGTGGACGACAGCGATCTCCGCTGGACCGTCGACACGTCCGAGGATCTGGAATTCGTGAGGCTGGTCTATCGCGCCCTCGGCCTGGGCGAGCGGCCCGTCAGACACCCCGCGATCGTCGCGTGGTGCCGCAGCAACGAACGCTGGGCCCGGCGAGACGAGCCTGCCCATACCTGGGATCCGAGCCGCGAAGGCTCGGCGCCCACAACCGGAGAGATCCGATGACCGACCAGACGACAACCGGGTTGAGCGACCGGCTGACCGAGACGGCAACCCGATATCAGGCCGCCCTCGAACGTGATCCCGAGAATCCGGAGCTGCTCCATTGCCTCGGCCGGGTGATGGGACAGCTGGGCCAGCGGGATCTCGAGCTGGCGCTGGTGGGGCAGGCCATTGCCCGCGCACCGGAAAACCCGGGATTCCACGCCGACTTCGGCCTGGCGCTGCTCGACGCCGGTCATCCGGCCGATGCCCGGGCCGAGTTCGAGGCGGCGCTGGGTCTCGAGCCCGGCCACGCCGATGCGTTAGGCGGCCTTGCTGAGCTGGCAATCGAACGGGGCGAGGTCGAGCGCGCCCAGGCCTTGGCGGGACGGTGCGGGGACGCGGGCCGGCGCACGGCCCGGGTCCGGGGACGGCTGGCCGCGATGGCCGGTCGATGGGACGAGGCGGTCGAGCACTACCTGATCCACCTCGCCGAGGCGCCCACCGACACCGTGGCGCTGTTCTATCTCGGGGTGGCCCTCCAGTCGCAGGAGTTGCTCGAGCCTGCCGCCGCGGCGTACGGCCAGGCCACCCGGCTCGAGCCGGAGTTCTTCGAGGCCCAGGCCAACCTGTCGACCGTGCTCACCGCGATCGGCCAGCCGGCCGCGGCGCTCGAGGCGGCCGATCGGGCCCTGAGCCTGGCGCCGGACCGTCCAGGAGCGCTGCTCAACCGGGCCAACGCCCGCCGCGAGTCCGGCGACCTCGCCGGCGCCGTGACTGACCTCAATCGGGCCGTGACGATCGCGCCGGAGTTCGCCGAAGGGTGGTCCACGATTGGCAACCTCTATCACGATACCGGCCATTTCGCCCATGCGGTCGAGGCCCACCGGAGGGCGGTCGCCGCGGCCCCATCGCTGGCGCAGGCCCATTGGAACCGGTCCTTTTCCCTGCTGGCAACCGGCCAGCTGGCGGAGGGCTGGGATGAATATGAATGGCGCCGGCTGACGGTGGCGGCCCGGCCCGAGCCGCGCGACTACGCCTGGCCGCCCTGGAACGGCGAACCGGCGAAAGACAAACGAATCCTGGTCTGGCGGGAGCAGGGGATCGGCGACGAGCTGCTCTTTGCCACCTGCCTCGCCGATCTGGTGGCCGCCGGCGCCCGGGTCACCTTCCTCGCCACGCCGCGCCTGGTCCCGCTCGTGGCCCGGTCGTTCCCGGCCGTGGAGGTGCTGCCCGACGGGTCGGAACTCGGCCAGGCGGATTTCGACTACCAGATCGGGGTGGCGAGCCTGCCCCGGGTAGTTCGACGGACTCGGCCGGCTTTCGGGAATTCCGGCTCGTTTCTGGTCCCCGAGGCGGCCGTCAGGGCCGAATGGTCCTCCCGGCTCGAGGCGTTAGGCCCCGAAGTCAAAATCGGCCTCTGCTGGCGGAGCGGCCTGGTCACGGCAGAGCGCTCGCGTCACTACCCCGACCTCGACGCCGTGGCGGAACTGGTGTCGCTGCCTGGGGTCGTGTGGGTCAACCTCCAGTATGACGACTGCACGGCGGAAATCGAGATGCTGGAGCGGCGGTCGGGGGTCACCATCCATAGGTGGGCGGACCTCGACCTCAAGAATGACCTCGACGCGGTGGCAGGGCTGATTGCCGGGCTCGATGGGGTGGTCACCGCCGCCACGGCGGTCAGCTCGATCGCCGGGGCGCTGGGGCGCCCCACCTGGCAGATGGACAGCGGAAGCGACTGGACCGCGTTCGGTGAGCGGGGATCGCCCTGGTTCCCGAGCCTCACTCTGGTTCGCCGGGCCCCGGACGAGGCTGGTTGGGGGGGCGTCATCGAAAGGATTCGGGCTGGTCTTGGCGCTAAAGGTTTGGAGGCGGGTGCCGAAAACTAGTGGTGACGACAGGATGGCCCTGGCAACCCGGGAAGCGCCAAGGGCCGATTCGGTCGGCACGAGGGTCGGGGAGGAACCCCGGCTCCACACCCTAGAACAGGAGTAGCACCCATGTCCGAGATTTCGCTGTCCGCAGGCGTTCGCGCCAACCTTCTCAGCCTTCAGACGACCGCCGGCCTCATCGGAACCACCCAGCGACGGCTCGCCTCCGGCCTCAAGGTCAGCAGCCCGATCGACGACGCGTCGTCGTATTTCACCGCCACCGCCGCCCGCGGCCGCGCCAATGACCTCTCGGCCCGGAAGAATGAGATCGGCGAAGCGATCCAGACGATCAAGGCCGCCTCGGCCGGTGTCGACTCGATCACGAAGCTGATCGATGCCGCGAAGGGTATCGCGGAAGCGGCTCGTTCGGCGACCACCGCCGGCCGGTCGACCCTCGCAGTCCAGTTCAACGAAATCCTGAAGCAGATCGACCAGGCGTCCACCGAC
>JAYUZK010000188.1:0-17570 GCA_043751835.1 Gemmatimonadota bacterium
CCATCGACGACGATGGCCTCGCCGGGCGGGTCGGAGAACCGCATGGCGAAGTAGTTGTTCCCGGCCTGAATTACGGTGCCTCGACCGGTCAGCGTGTCCCCTTGGGCGCGGTCTTCGATCGTCTGGACGAAATCGGCCTGGAGAGACGAGAGACTCCGGTAGATTCGCCCCGCCCGCCCTACGATCGCGATCGGATCCTGAGCGGCCAGCGCGCTGGTGCCGGTGGCGAGCCAGACCGCCACCGCGACGGCGGGACCGCACCGTGTCATCGGTGGGCCTGGCCGGCAAGGGCCGGCACCCCGCGCCCCACCACGGCGGCGATCCCGCGGACCTCTTCCATCAACAGCTCGAATTGTTCGGGATACAGGCTCTGGGCGCCGTCGGACAACGCCCGGTCAGGATGGACGTGGACCTCGACCAGTAGCCCGTCAGCGCCGGCCGCAACGGCCGCGCGAGCCATGGGCCGGACCATGGCGCGCTTCCCGGTTCCGTGGCTCGGGTCGGCGAGGATCGGAAGATGGGAGAGGCCCTTGATGGCCGGGATCACGTTCAAGTCGAAGGTATTGCGAGCGGTGGCGTCGATGCCGCGGATACCGCGTTCACAGAGGATGACGTTCGGGTTGCCCTCGGCCATCACATACTCCGCCGACATTAACCATTCGGTGACCGTGGCGCTCGGTCCCCGCTTGAGGAGGACCGGCTTCCCGGTTCGCCCGGCCCGTTTGAGCAGGCTGAAGTTCTGCATGTTACGGGCACCGATCTGGACAATGTCGGCCACGGCGGCGACTCGATCGATGCCCTCGTCGTCCATCGCTTCGGTGACGATCAGCAACCCCGTCTCCCGGCGGACCTGGTCGAGGAGTTCGAGGCCGTGCTCGCCCAGCCCTTGAAACGCATAGGGCGACGTGCGGGGTTTGAATGCCCCGGCTCGAAGCGCCACCGCACCCGCCTTGCTGACCGCGGCGGCGGTCGCGAAAATCTGTTCCGGGCTTTCCACCGAGCAAGGCCCGGCGATCACAAACAGATCGGGACCGCCGATGGCGAGCCCACCCGGAAGGCGAACGACGGTTGGGTCGGGGCGCCAGTCTCGCGCGACCATGCGATACGGCTTGGTGAGATGGACGATTTCTTCGACGCCCGGCAGCGCGGCGAAACGAGCTCCGTCGATCCGGCCGTCGTTCCCGGTGACGGCGACGGCCTTCCGCCGCAGGCCGGGCATCGGGGCAGGGCTGAAGCCCAGTTCCTCGATCAGGGCGACCACTCGAGCCAGGTCGGTGGCCGAGGCATCCGATCGAAGCACGATCAGCATGACGTCAGGCCGCGGCCCGGTCCGGTTCCCCGAGTCGGACTCCGACGATCGTGGAGACGCCAGGCTCCTGCATCGTCACGCCGAAGACGGCGTCGGCTGCCTGCATCGTCCTCGGGTTGTGGGTGATGATCACGAACTGGGTCTGGGCCTTGAACTCATGGAGCAGGTTGGTGAACCGGCCGACATTGGAGTCGTCCAGCGGAGCGTCGACCTCGTCCATGAGACAGAACGGACTCGGCTTGGTCAGGTAGATGCTGAACAGCAGCGACACCGCGACCAGCGTTCGCTCGCCCGAGCTGAGGAGGTGAATCCGCTGGGTCTTCTTTCCGCGCGGGGCGGCGTGGATTTCGATCTCGGCCTCGAGCGGATCGTCCGCGTTGGAGAGGCGGAGGTCGCACTCGCCGCCGCCGAAGAGCGTCTGAAATACTTTGTGGAAGTTGGCCTGCACGGCGGTGAAGGTATCGAGGAAAAGCGTCTTGGCGGTGCCGTCGATCTCCTTGATCGCCTGCAGGAGCGACTGACGGGCGGCCACGAGATCGTCGCGCTGGCCAGTGAGGAAGTCGAACCGCTTGGTCTCGTCGGCGTGCTCCTCGACGGCCAGCGGATTGACCGGGCCGATGGCCTCGAGGCTCTGAACGATTCGCGACAGTTCGGTCTCCAGGGTCTCCCGGTCGAGTTCGAGGAACTGGATCCGGCCCATCAGGTCGTCGAACGGAGAACGCCACTCGGTTTCGACCCGGTCTATGATGTTGCGGCGCACGCCGGATACCTCGGTCAGCTCGAGCTCGAGGTGATGGAACTCCTCGCTTGCGGCGTCAACCTCGGAGCGGAGGGTGTGAACCGCCTGCTCGGCCGACACCAGGGTTGCGTTCGCGCCCGCGAGTGCGCCCTCGGCGTCGGCGGTGGCCGCCTCGAGCTCGACAAGCGTCAGGCTCCGATCCTGCCGCTGCTCGAGCCACTCGCCATGCTGCGTGGCCAGGGCAATCGATTCCTGCTCGAGCTGGGTAATCTCGTGCTGGAGGGTTTCCGCGGCGTGTCGGGCGAGTTCGATCGTCTGGTTGGCCCGCTCCAACCGATCGTTCGTCGCCCGGAGCCGGGCGGCCACGTGGGCTTCCTGGACCTGCCAGTGGACCCGTCCCTCCCGCGCGGCTTCCTGCTCCGCTTCGAGCTCGGCCAGGGTCGACCGGGCGGCGCCCAACGCCTCGTCCTGGCGGGCGCGGGCAAGTTCGCCATCGCGGAGCGCGGCGCCCACCTCGGTGAGCCGGCTGGCGGCCTTGGCGATCCGTTCGTTGAGACGGCCCAGCTGGCTCTCGGCGTCGTTCCGTTCGCGGGACAGCGAGACCAGCAGGCGATTGGCGTCGTCCCGGGCCACCGTGGCCTGGCGTTCCCGTTCCCGGGCCTGTTCGAGCACGGACTGCGACTCGGCCGCGTTCCGCTCCACCTCGGCCAGGCGTTCGCGAGTCGTGGTCAGCCGGCCGATGATGGCAGTGAGCTGGGTATCCTGGTGCTCGATGTCTTGTCCCAACCCCACGAGATCGGCGCGGCGGCGGATCGAGCCTGAGGGAGCGGCCGTCCCAGTGAGCAGCACCGCGCCGGTCGGACGCTTCAGAATCCGCCCGGACGGGTGAAGGACTTCCGACCCGCCAAGGAGCGCGCTGATCCAGCCGGTCGCCGGCCCTTCCGCAGACAGGCGGTCGGCGAGCGGGTTCACCCGCTGGCCATCCGTGGTCGGGCCGGGCTCACACGGCAGCAGGACGAGCGAGCCAGGCTGGGCGTCCTCGTACCAGCTGTGGATGTCGTTGACGGTGTTCCAGTCCCGGACCAGGATGGCGTGCATCCACTCGCCCAGCAGCCGCTCGGCGAGTTCGGCGTCATCCCGGTTGGTACTGATGAAATCGCTGAGCGGGCCGAGCACCGCATCGCCGAACCGGGCTTTGGCGGCGAGCAGGGCCTGCGCCGCCGGCGCCAGACCCACGCGATCGCGCTCGAGTTCTTCGAGGGCATGGCGGCGGGCGGTGAGCTGAGCCAGTCCTTCCTCGGTCGTGCGGCGTTCATCTCGCTCAGCGGCTTCACGCTCGCGGGTCTCCGCCACGAGGTGGCGGGCGCGATCCGCAGCCGCCGTGGCCGCCAGGGTGTCGTGGCCCCGGTCCCGGGCGTCCTGCTCGGCAGTTTGGGCGCGAGTCTCCGTTTCAGCATAGTCCTGGGCCAGGCCGGCGCAGTGGGCCTGCTGCTGGGCCAGGGCCTCCCGCAGAGAGGCCAGATCGCGTTCGAGGGCGCTCCGCTCTCCTTCCAGGGCGCGGAGTGACTGGGCCTGGGCGTGGCCGGCCTCTTCGAGCCGGCGGACCTCGTCCCGGTGACTGGAGAGGCGGAGTCGGACCTCGTCTTCGACCAGGGCCCGGTTGGCGAGGTTCTCCTGGATCTGGAGGTGTTCGTTCTCGGCCAGGGTGCGGTCGGCGACGGCCTGATCTCGTTCGAGGCCGGCCTGCCGGGTTCGCAATTCCACCTGCTGGCGTTCCTCCTCGTCCCGCTCGCGGCGAGCCCGGGCATGGGCGAGCCGTTCGGCCGCGACGGCGAGGTCCCCATCGAGCTTCCCGAGCGCCACCTGTACCGCCGCCAGCTCGCGGGCCACGATGACGCGATGCTCTTCGGCCTGGCCCCGATCTCGCCCGGTAGTTTCCTGCGCCCGGTTGGCGAGTGCGAGGCGCTCGCGGAGATCGGGCAACGCCGTCTTGAGCAGTTCGTGACGCGCCTCCATGCCGCTGGCCCGGTCGCCGAGTTCGTCGAGGAGCCGGCGGGCCAGGGTGAGCTGGACGGAGAACTTCTCGTCCATCAGCTTGGTGTGGCGCTCCGCTTTGCCCTTCTGCCGGGCAAGGCTTCGGATCTGGGACTGGACTTCGGTGAGGAGATCCTCGAGCCGCTGGAGGTCGGTGGCGGTTTCCTCGAGGCGTCGCTCGGTCGAATGCTTCCGGTCACGATAGAGCCCGATTCCCGCCGCCTCCTCGAACAGTGACCGCCGCTCGTCGGCCCGGTCGGAGAGGAGCAGGTCGATCATCTTCGCTTCCATCACCACGCCGGCGTCGCTGCCGAGGCCGGTGCCGCGGAGCAGGTCGTTGACATCCCGCAGGCGGACGGAACTCTTGTTGATGAAATACTCGCTCTGGCCCGACCGGGTCAGCCGGCGCGTGATGACCACCTCACGGTAAGCGATCGGGAGACCCCCGTCGGCGTTGTCGAGATAGAGCGACACCTCAGTCACGTTGACCGGCCGACGGTTCACCGAGCCCTGGAAAATCACGTCCTCCATCTTTCCGCCTCGAAGGAGGCGGGCCGAGGTCTCGCCGAGCACCCAACGGACGGCATCCGCCACGTTGGACTTGCCGCAGCCGTTGGGCCCCACGATGGCGGAAACGCCGTGATCGAACTCGAGGGTGACGGTGTCGGCGAAGGACTTGAAGCCGGAGAGTTCCAGCTTGAGCAGTTTCATGGGGAATCCGGGAGGAACGTTCGGTACCGACGCAGGGAGCGCCCTGCGGGACACGCAAAAGTAGCCGGGGGACCGACGCTGCGGCTACTGCTTGATCGGCGGGTTGGTCAGAATGAAGTACGGCCGGGCCAGTTTCCGGCCGGTCTCCTCGGCCGCCTCCCGGGTCCCGAACGGACCGACCACCACCCGATAACCTTCGTCCGGGGTTGTCGGATCCAGCACCCGGGTCGGGTAGCCGGCGCCGTTGAGTTGCCTGGCGAACTCCTTGGACCAGTCGGCGTTCTGTGAACTCGAGACCTGGAGATACAATCGGTCCGCCGGGGCCACGCTTTGGGAATCGGGGGCCAAGGCACTGTCCTGGGCCACCAAGGCTGATTCCGCGACGGCCGCGGCCCGCGAGAGCCGTTCCCGGGGGAGCCAGGTGGTGACCACCCAGTGGTCGAGGGAGCCTCCGGGGATCCGGCCGATCTCCACCGGACCCGGCCGGCCCATGTCGAGGCTGACGACATCCCCGTCCCGGCGGGCGATCAGGATGGCTGACCCGGCCACCGTTGGGAGGTCGTCGCTCCAGTCAGTGGCAATCGCGGCGGTGAGTCTGGCCGTCGCGA
Source organism: Gemmatimonadota bacterium (assembly GCA_043751835.1). Taxonomy (GTDB): domain Bacteria; phylum Gemmatimonadota; class Gemmatimonadetes; order Gemmatimonadales; family GWC2-71-9; genus SHZU01. Next base: position 5,402 of record JAYUZK010000188.1, read on the forward strand.
GGTCCACGACCCACGCGCTGTCCGCCCCCGCCGGGCGGGCCAGGAGCCAGCGGCCCGTGCCATCGGTCCGGATCCGGTCGGGGATGCCGGGCAGTTCGATTCTCCCGATGCGGTCGAGGGAGAACCGGTCGAAAACTTCGATTCGGGGGCTCAGGTGGGCGACATAGATCCGGTGGCCCGACGGGCTGAACAGGACGTGGCGGGCCGGCCCGTCGGTGGCGAGGGTTCGGGTGGCAAACGGTTCGGCCGTCTCGATGAGCGAGAGTTGGTTGCCCGCACTACCGATCGCGACCAACTCTCCCCAATAAGTCGACGCGGGTTCGCCCTCGGGTACCTCGGCCGAGTGGAGCAGGCGATCCGGGTTGAGCACCAACATCTGCCTGGGCTTGGTGCCAAGCACCGCCACATAGCGCTGGCCAAGGGTCCCGGCCTGAAACAGCGGCTGGATGGGGAGTACGGTCTTGTACTGGGCCGGAAGCCCGGCCTCGAACCGGATGACCCTCCGGGCCTGGGTGACGATCAGGACGGTTCCGTCCGGCGCCATGATCGCCCGCTCGGCGCCCGCGCCCACGGAGCGGACTCCGCGGGACTCGAGGTCGATCGCGAGCAAGTTCTTGAGGGTATCGAGCACCATCAGGCGGCGGGACTCGTTGTTGATCCCGACGATCGCCCTCACCGGTGGCAGGTCCACGCGGGTCGTCCAGATCGGTTCGGCCAGGCTGTCAGGAAGGTAGGCTTCAACCGTGCCGCCGGCGCTGGGCACCCGGATCAGCGAGACCTGCCCGCCGACCGCCGGCAAGTCTGGGGGCAGGCCGCCCGTATCCCGCGAGCAACCGGCGGACGCGAGAAGGCCCGCGACCAGCAGGCAGAGTCCGGTCGCGGGCCTTCGGAGCGCGTCGAGCAAGTCTAGAATGTCGGTCCCAGGCTGATCGTCCACACCCCACCTATGCCGGAGCGTTGCAGGGGACGGGCATAATCCAAACGAAGAATGACGAAGTTAAGAAGGTTCGCTCTGAGGGAAAAGCCGTAGCTCTGCAGCGGCGTGCGGACGCAGGGGCCTGACACCCGGCCCGTTTGGGGGTCGATCGGGCAGGACGGCGTGGCGTCGGCCCGGTTCAGCTTGACCGTCATGCCCTGTTCCCAGAATACCCCGGCGTCGTAGAAGATCGCTCCCTCGATCGCGCCGGGGAATCCGCGCAACGGAATGAATCCAAGGCCCGCGGCGATGAGCGGGAACCGAAGCTCGGCGTTGAACACCGCCGCCCGGGTCCCGATCAGGGCGTCGAACGCGGAGCACCCGCTGAATGACTGCTGGTCGTTGGCCTGGAGGCATTCGTTCTTCCGGAAAGAACCGGCCGTATAGCCCCGGATCAGTTCAGTGCTGCCGCCGTAGAACCGGAACCGCGACTCGTCTCGCCCGAAGCGGCCGAACATCATGGCGCGGGTGGCGAGCACCACGTTGCCGACGACTCGGTCGTAACGCCGGACGTCGGCGGTGGCGGAGGTGAACTTCCAGCCGGTACCGAAGACCTCGAGGTTCTGGCTCACGTCGAAGCGGGCGCGGCGGCCGAGGAACGGACCGACGTAGGCGGACAACGAGTTGTCGAATACATACGCCAGGGTCGGTCGCAGGTAGGTGATGCTCTGCAGGTGTTTCGTCGTGAGCGTTGGCTCTCGGGTTGGGATGCCGGATAGGGTCTCGTAGGGCTCCCGAATCTGGAGCTGGTCGTCGCTGATGTTGGCAAACGACACACCGCCTTCCACCCGGGCGAACCGGCTGAAAGGGTAGTAGCCCTGGGCCGCGAGGTCCCGCATCACGAGGCGCCGGATGTTGGTGACCAGGGTCCGCTCCGAGCTGGTCGGGCCCGGTTCCAGCGTGGTGTAATCGTAGAAGAAGTAGGGCTGCTGCTGGAGACCGAAGGCCCAGTTGAATCGTCGGCTCAGGTTGATGTACTGGGCAATGAATTGGGTCTCCGGCAACCGGCCATTCAACGACGCGCCGAAGATCAACTGCTGGTTGGACAGCATGTCGCCCATGACGATGGTGGCCGATCCGGTGACTCCGCGGCCGAAGTTGTCCCGGGTGTAGCCGATCGTTGGCCGAGCGACGTACTCGGGTTCGAACTTGACCTTGTAGGGTCGGGAGACGAAGTCGGTGGTGTCTGGTGCCTTGATGTTGACCGAGTCGAGCAACTTCGCGATCGTCACCGGCTCCGGTCCCTTGAGCGAATCCGGGATCGCCGGAAGCGAGTCGGTTCGGCGAAAGCCGGTTGGCGTCCGGTAAATCGAAACCGATTGGAGCGCTTCGGCCGTCGCGGGGGTCTTGGCGGTGTCGGACACCGTCGGCTGAAAGGGGGGCAGGGGCTGGGCCTGAACCAGAACCTGATGCGTCGTGGTGCCCGGCCGCCACGGCTCCTTTTTCAGCGACCGCGGATTGGCAAGGGAATAGACGTCGTACTTCCCCTGCTCGAAGTAGACAAAGGCGATCCGGTCGGCGCCGCGGGCCCACGAGAGTACGGGAGACAGGGGGGTGATGCCCTGGATGCCGGTGTAGAAGTCGGTCAACTGATAGACTTGGCGATCGGCGAAGTCGAACAGAAATAGATTGGCGACATTGTCGCGGTCGGAGACGAAGGCGAGGGACTTGCCGTCGGGCGCCCATTGCGGGTTCGAGTTGCGGCCATGATCCATCCCCGGCAGGACCTCGATCCGGCCATCGTCGAGGTGGTACAGCGCGATCCCGAGTTCACTCCACTTCAATGCGGAGAAATCGGTCTTCGGGCCGCGGTCGGTCGAAAATGCGATCGTCGTGCCGTCGGGCGACCAGACCGGGTGGAGGTCGGCGTACTTGTCGTTGGTCAGCCGCCTCAGGTCGGTCCCGTCGATGTTGATCGTGAACAGGTCCGAGATGCCGCCATCGAGCCCGGTGAACACGAGCCGCTTGCCGTCGGGACTGAAGGCCGGCGTCGAAACGCCGGAAAGCGGGACTGTCAGCCGCCGGATCTCGTGGTTGTTCCTCGGATCCACGATGACGATGTCGTCCTTGCCGCTCCGTTTTGCGGCGAAGGCGAGCATTGACCCATCTTCCGACCAGGCCGCCGAGGACGCGAGGTACCGGAAGCTCTCGTAGTTTCCCGAGAAGCTGGAGGACAGGAGTCGCTTGATCGGCTTCCCCGTGTTGCCGTCACCCAGCCACAGGTCGACGAAGAAGAAGTTCTTCTCGCTGAAGTATGCCACCCGGGAACCATCGGACGACAGCGCGGGCGCCAGGTGCCACGTCCCCTCGGAAATCTTCTGAGTCAGGAGAGGCTTGGCGATGGCCCGGGCTTTCACCCGGTTCCCGATTTCCGGCAGGTACTGCTTGGTGACGGCGTCCTTCCATTGCTCCACGAGTTGGCCAAAGTTCATGCCGAGCACCCGCCGAAGCGACAGGTCGAGCCCGCCGCCGACCGCATTCTTGGTGATTGCGCCGACCGCCTCGTCGCCCCACCGCTGTCCGATGTACGTGATCAGCGCGTGGCCGAACTGGTAGGGAAACACTTGAAGAAAATCGTTGGCGGTCGGCAGCTTGCCTTCGAGCGCCCCGTCCCGGAGCCACATGGCCGTCTTGCTGTCCGTCGGACCAAGCGAGAAGTACTCGGCCATGCCCTCGCCGAACCACAACGGCGCGTTGGCCGAGAGAATACCCTGGATGCCCGCCCCGCCGCGCCCTTTTGACCAGATATCGAACTGGAATTGGTGGACCATTTCGTGGGTCAGGACGTGCTCGTTGTCCGCGTACGCTCCCTGGAAGGGGAATGTGTTGCGGTGCCGGAGGTAGTCGGTGAAGCCCTGGGTGCCTTCGTCGACCCCGCCGCCGCCCAGATTGGTTTGCTGAAAATCGCTGTGCGACGCATACAGGATGATCGGTTTCCGCTCTTCGAATTGGTGGTTCAGCACCCGCGACAACCGAGCGTAGGAGCGTTCCGCCATCCGGGCGATATCGAGGGCCGCCGGCCGTTCCGCCGAGTAGTAGTAGACGTCGAAGTGCTCGGTCTGGATGATCTTGAAATCGAACCGGCCGTATTGGACCCGGTTCCGGCCGAAGTATTGGGCGGCCAGCACGCCGGGCAGCAGCGATAGTGTGGCCAGGGCGAAGAGAAGGCGACGCATGCTCATGCCTTTCGTTCTGATGTCGGTGCAAAGGCGACGACCGGCGCGTCGTTCCAGAGCCGTTCGAGCTGATAGAAGGCCCGAGCTTCCGGGTGAAAAACGTGGACGACGAAATCGAAATAATCGAGGAGCGCCCATCGGCCACCTTGCAGCCCTTCGACGTGGTGGGCGTGCACCCCGAGATGGTGCATCCGCTCGAGCACCGAATCCGCAACGCCCCGGACATGGGCGTCCGATGTGCCGGACGCCACGACGAAGAAGTCGGTGGTGTTGGTCAGGCCCCGAAGGTCGAGGGTCAGGATGTCGCGGGCCTTGCGGTCGTCCGCCGCCTCGAGGGCATGGCGGACGGCCTCGGGCAAAGAAGCCATGGATCGGGTGAGGCTAACCATTGGGATCTCGTTCCTGACGTGACGGCGTTCCGTCCTCGATCTGATAGCATACCGCCCAGGCGCCCATGCCCGCATGAGTGCCGAGGACACCGGTTGCCAGCGACACGAAGCAGTCGCGCGGCCGGTACGCGGCCACCAGCGCGGTTCGGATTCGTTCGGCGATCTCCGGGGCCTCGGCATGGGCGATCCCGAACCGGAGCGATTTGGGTCGCGGAGTGAGGGCGCGTTCGACCAGGCTGAGAACCCGGAACACCACTTGGTCCCGGCCACGAACCCGGTCCACTGGAACGATGCGGCCATCGGCGTCCAGGGAGAGAATCGGTTTGACGTCAAGCATTCCGGCGAGCCATGCTTTCCCTCGTGATACGCGGCCCGACCGCAAAGGTTTTCATAGGTGTCGACCGTCAGGAACAACCCGGATTGGCGCCGCGCTCGATCCAATTCGGTGACAATCGCTTTCGCGCCCCACCCTGACTCCGCCAACTCGGCCGCCCTGAGCGCCAGCATTCCGGGGCCGAGGGACGCGCTCTTGCTGTCGAACAGATGAACCTGATCGAGGTTGGCCGTCTTGGCGGCGCGCAGCATCCGGTAGAACTCCGCCGGTTTGAGCCCGACCCGGTCCCGGTACGTGTCATCCCCAAAGGTGACCTGGAGCGGCACGAGGGCGATATGGTGGCGGTCGAGAACGGCATCCGGGAGGTCGGCGGACGAGTCGGCCACGATGGCCACCGGCCGGCGGCTGGTCTCCGCCTGCCGCGAGGTGACCGTACCCCACCGCTCGGCCAAGGCAAAAACGGCCTCCGGCGTATCGGCTGAAATTGGTGCCGGTGTCCCCGTCTGGCACGGGGAACACGTTCAGTCGGTTGCTCTCCTCGCGGCCGGCCTGGACCCAATCGGCTGCCGCGTACCTGGAGCGGGCCAGTCGGGGCCCGTCCACGTACGCGATTCCGATCCCCATGCGCTAGACCTGCTCCACGGTCACTTTGATCTCGGCATGGACATCCGCGTGAAGCCGGACCGAGACCGAATGGAGCCCGAGCTGCTTGATCGGGTGGCCGAGTTCGATCTTCCGCTTGTCGATGACAAACCCCTTCGCGGAGAGCGCGTCGGCGAGATCGGCCGTGGTGATCGAACCGAACAGTTTGTCGCCCTCGCCGGCCTTGGCCTTGAGGGTGATCTCCACATTGGCGAGCCGAGCCGCGAACGCGAGCGCCTCGGTCTTTTCAAGGTGGGCCCGGGAGGCTTTCGCGTTCTGCTCGTGCTCGATCCGCTTCTTGTTGCCGGCGGTCGCCTCGAACGCGAGCCCTTTCGGAAGCAGAAAATTTCGGGCGTAGCCGGGCTTGACCCGGACCAGCGCGCCTGCCCGGCCGAGGTCCTTCACGTCTTCACGGAGAATGACTTCCATCTGCATTGCTGCCTCCAGTCGGAACCATCCGGTTCCGGAAATCGATCCAGGTGTCGGCGAGGCCGAGGGCGAGAAGCGTCCCGAGTGCGATCGGCGCCGCCAGGAATGACATTACCACTACGAGAATGCGGCCAGGCAGGGGCCACTTCCGGGCACCGTGGGCCGCGACAGCGAGGCCTCGGGTCCCGTAAAGCCCGACCCAGACGACGAGACCATTGGTGATGACCCGGGCGAAAGTATCCCCTGCCGGCAACAAGGCCAAGCCCAGCGTAAAGATAGCACCCCAGATCAAGTGATCGTTGAACCGAAATGCTGTGAACGAACCCGGTGAGGTGCCGGTCGGGCGCATCGCCAGTCGGTGGTACCACGACCAGGTCAGCGTGAGGCCGAGGAGAGCCTGCAGGGCCGCGATGGCGGGAAACGCCCGGGCCACTGCCGGGACGGTCGCCAGCGCCGATTGCGCCTGCTCGGTTGGCGCACCCTCGAGCAGGATCTCGAGCGATCGTTTGAGATCCGCCGCGACGGCGCTGTCGATGGTGGTGACCTCCAGGCCGGACCACCCGCCCCAGATGATCACCCCGATCACGCCCGTACCGACCGCGATCGCCGCGCGGTTGAATCCGCCCAGACGTGGCGCGGCATGAACGAGGACGACGAAGGCGCCGGCCATGACCATCCCCATGGCCCCGAGGAGGCGGGCCGGTGCCGAGGCACCGTTGAGGTCGGCGACGATCTTGGCCGAGGCAAGGCCGGCGAGCACCAGCCAGAGCCATTCGCGCACCGTCGTCGGCCGGGAAAAGAGGAGCAGAAATGCCAAAGGGGCGAGCACAAAAAGAGGTGGCGCCAGGAACAGGAACGCCACCACGGCGAGCGCCGCGCTCATTGCGGAGCGGCGCCCCGGATCCTGGGGCGCCGCGGCGGAGGTCATCAGCCCGAATGCCCTTTGATGTAGGGCAGGATCGCGAGGTAGCGGGCCCGCTTGATCGCGACCGCCAGTTGACGCTGGTGGCGCGCCGTCACCCCGCTCAGCCGTCGGGGAAGAATCTTGCCCCGCTCAGTCAGGAAACGGGATAGCAGCTTTTCGTCCTTGTAGTCGACGATCCGGATCCGTAGTTCGGCCAGCGGATCGCCTTTCTTGTGGCGGCTCATTCGTCGTCCTCCTCTTCGGTCTCGGGCGGCTTGACCGCGGCATAGTTCGGCGGCGTTGGCGGTTCCTCGTTCAGCACGATCAGGTGCCGGATGACGGCGTCGTCAAGCTTGATGGCCCGCTCGAACTCGGGGAGCAGGGTCGGGTCGGCGGTGACGGTGGCGACCACGTAGTAGCCGGTGTCGCGCTTCTTGATCTGGTAGGCCAGCGTGCGCCGACCCCAGTGGTTGAACTGGGCCACCTCGGCGGTCGAACTCGGCAACAGCGAGTGGAAATGAGTGAGCTTCGTGTTGATGGTCTCTTCGTCCAGAGCAGGATCGAAGATGTAGACCACCTCGTAGGGACGGGCCATGCGCACCTTCCTTTGGTCGTGAGCCCCCTCCTGGTGCAGGGTGGGGGAGGATGATTGACGGACGACCAAGGTAACCCGGATTCGGGCCGGATTCAATCCCGGAAAGGCAGCCGCATGTCCTTCCGCGGTATCGGGTTGCGGCTCCTGCTACCTTTGGGGATGCGCGTCGCATCGATTCAGACCGGGCAGCCGAGGACACTTGGGAAAGCGGGGGGGGGCGACTTCCTCGACCAGCCGTGGACCAGCGCGATCTGGAAGGAGTCGGTGGAGGGCCGCGTGTGGGCCGGTCGGGAGGGCCTGAGCGGGGACGCCCAGGTTCACCGCCCGTCCCACGGCGGCCCGGAGCGGGCGTTACTGCTCTACCCCGCCGAGCACTATCCGCGGTGGCGGAGCGAGTGGGGCACTCGGGAGATTGGGCCGGGAGGGTTCGGCGAGAATCTGACGGTGTCGGGGCTTGACGAAAACACGGTCTGCGTCGGCGACGTGTTCCAGGCCGGTGACGTGCGGCTCGAGATCTCGGGTCCTCGCGAACCCTGCGCCAATCTGGTCAAGAGACATCACCGACCGAACTTGATCGAGGAGGTGCTCTCAAACGGTCGATCGGGCTGGTACGCCCGGGTGCACCATGAGGGTTGGCTTGAACGGGGCCTATCGATTCAACTCCTCGACCGACCCTATCCGCAGTGGCCGATCAGTCGCGCCGCACCGGTGAAGCGGGAGCGAATCCGGGAACCGGGTGAGGCCAGGCTGTTGGCCCAGTGCCCCGCGCTATTGACCGACTGGCGGGCCAAGATCGGGAGCTAAACGTTGAACCGGAAGAGCAAGACGTCGCCGTCCTGGACCAGGTATTCCTTGCCTTCCGAGCGGACCAGCCCCTGTTCCCGGGCCGGCTTCCATCCGCCAACCCGGACGAAATCAGCGAACGCCACCGTTTCGGCCCGGATGAACCCGCGCTCGAAATCGGTGTGGATCACCGCTGCCGCCTGGGGTGCCTTGTCGCCGGTGTGGATGGTCCAAGCGCGGACTTCCTTCTCACCGGCGGTGAAGTAGCTCCGAAGGCCGAGGAGGTGGTAGGCGGCCCGGGCCAGGCGGTCGAGGCCGGATTCGGTAACGCCCAGGGAGTCGAGAAAATCCTTCCGGTCCTCCGGCGGCAACTCCGCGAGTTCCATCTCAACCTGGGCCGAAAAAAGCACCACTTCGGCTTCCTCGATCGAGGCAGCGAGGGCCGCTTGCAACGCCATCACGTGGGCGTTGCCGGTGTTGATGTCCGCCTCCGAGACGTTGGCGGCATAGAGGACCGGCTTGGCCGTGAGCAAGTTGAACTGCCGGTAGGTCGGCGCCTCTTCGGCGGTCGGGACGACGCTGCGGGCCGGCTTACCCTCGGACAACGCGGCCTTGAGCGCCTCCAGCAGCCGGGTCTCGATCTTGGCCTGTGGGTCGCCGGACTTGGCGGTCCGGGCGCTCTTGTCGAGCCGCTTCTCGACCCCGGCGAGATCCGCGAGGGCCAGCTCGAGATTGATGATCTCCCGGTCCCGAGCCGGATCGACGCCACCCATCACGTGCTGGATGTCGTCGTGGTCGAAACAGCGGACGACGTGCACGATCGCATCGACCTCGCGGATGTTGGCGAGGAACTGGTTGCCGCGGCCCTCGCCTTTCGAGGCGCCGCGGACGAGGCCGGCGATGTCCACGAATTCCAGCGCGGCGTGCGTCGTCTTCTTCGGCTTGTAGAGCGCGGAGAGCTTGCCGAGGCGCTCGTCGGGCACCGGCACGACGCCGACGTTCGGATCCTTGGTCGCGAACGGGTAGTTCGCCGCGAGCACGCTCGCTCCCGACAGCGCGTTGAAGAGCGTGCTCTTGCCCACGTTGGGCAAGCCGACGATCCCGATGGAGAGGCCCATGACGGGGCGATCTACACCACCGCACAGCGCCCGGGTGAGCGGAATCGGCGCCGGCTCTTCGAGGATCGGCTCAGAACAGGGGCGCCGGGGCCGCGCTCCACGCCGCGGTCGCTGCAGCGCCTTCGAGGACGCGGTGCGCCCGAACGCGCGCTTCCATCATCAGCGGGTCCTCGACCGTGATGACCGAGACCCTGGGCCCGCAGCGCAGGAGCTGGTGGATGAGGAGGTCGCCCATGGCGGACCGGTCGTCGAGCGCAGCGGCGCCGCGGAAGTCGCCCTCGGCGATCCGGTGCTCGATGCCGCTCCTGCCAGCGGCAAAGCGCTCGCGCGCGAGCGTGCGCAGCTCGTGCGTGTCGGCGTCATCGCCGCAGGCGGGGCAGCGCTCGAGCGGACCCGACAGGCGAAACAGTCGCGTGGCCCAGGTGCGAAAGCCCATGCTGGTTTGGACGCCGCGGACCCGCCGATCTTCAGCGGAGAGCGAGCTCGACCGGCGCGGGCGACGAGAGCACGTCGGCGGCCTGAGCGTGGCCTGAGCGCAGCCCGCCAGGACGCTGCCGCCGGGCAGGGGAGCTCCTCGCGGCCTCAGGCGGCCTTGGCTGCGGCGCCGCGCGCTCCGGGGATGAAGACCGCGACGGCGCAGGGCGCGTGGGCGAGGAGGAGCTCGACGGTGTTGCCGAGAAAGACGCGGCGGCCGAGGACGCGGGGGATCGCGCCCAGCACGAGGAGGTCCGCGTTCACCTCCTGGACCGTCCTCAGGATGGCGCGCCCGGCGTTGGCCGCGCGGACGATCTGCGACTCGACGGCCACCTTGTGCTGGTCGCCGAGCGCCTTGACCTCGTCGACGAGCCGGGTGGCGACCGCGCGCAGCTGATCCTGCGCCGAGACGTCAGCGGCGATCGCCTCCAGCACATGGACTGTGTGCAGCTGCGCGCCCAGCCCCTCGGCGTAGAGCACGCCCAGCTCGGCTGCGCCCCGCGCCGCCACCCCTCCAGAGGTCGCGACCAGGATCCGCCGGAAGAGCCGCGGAAAGACGTCGCCGGAGACGATCACCACGTCGGCCGAGCCGCTCTCGAGGGCAGCGGTGAGGATTCGATTCGTCACCATGCGGCGCCTGCCCGCCCCGAGAAAGACGAGATCGTAGCCCTGCTGCATCTCCTCGCGCAGCGCAGCGACCGGCGAGAGCGAGGCCACGATGCGCGTGTGGAAGTCGGGCAGCGTCGCCTCTGCGGTGAAGGCGTCCAGCGAGGCGCGCGTTCCCTCCTCGGTCAGAATGGAGCGCCGCTGCTGGACGCGCTTTCCGACGGGAGTCGGGGCCGGGACCACCGCGACCGCCATCATCGTCGCGCCCGGCAGCCGCGCGATCGGCGCCGCGAGCCGCATCGCCTGCAGGGATCGCGGTCCCCCGGTCGTCGCCGCGAGGATCTTGGTGCCCTCGCGCTTGATGACCGCCTTCTCGTTGGCGGCCTCGAGGACCAGCCGCGCGGTCTCCTTCGCGTCGGGCTTGACCATGCCCACCGCGAGCCGTAGCAGGAACGGCGTGGTCAGGCTGGTAACGAGCGGCACCAGCACGATGACGGCGTAGATGGTCTGCGAGAGGACGCCGAGGTCGAGGCCGATGCGCGCGACGACGAGCTCCATCGAGCCCCGCGAGCTCATGCCGATGCCGACCGCCAGCGCGGAGGCGAAGGGCAGCCCGCCGAGCCGCGCCCCGAGCCCGGCACCGACGACCTTGCCGACGATGGCGACGCCGAGGATGGTCGCGGTGATACCCAGCGGAGGCAGCGCGAGCGAAGTGACCTTGAGCCCGGTGTAGACGAAGAACACCGGGGCGAAGACGCCCAGAATTACGCTGTCGAGCGCGTCCAGCGTGGTCTGGCGCACGCGCGGCGATTCGGTGACCAGCACGCCCGCGACAAAGGCGCCGAAGACGGCGTGGATGCCGAGCTTCTCCGTCATGGCGGCGGCGGCGAGGGTGAGCACGATGATGGCGCTGATGGTCGCGTGCTCGAGCCGCTCGCCACGCTCGATCCAGCCGATGCCCTTGCTGACGATCGGCCGCAGCACGAGGACGGCGAAGAGGACGAAGCCCAGCGTCGCGGCCAGGGGCTTCGCCGCGCTCGTGATCGAGACGGTGCCGGACATGGCGATGCTGGAGACGATGGAGAGGAGGACCCAGCCGATGGTGTCGTCGGTGATGGACGCCGCGAGGATGACTGCGCCGATGTCGCGCCGCATGAGCTTCAATTCGAGGAGCAGCTTGGCGATGACCTTCACCGCCGAGATCGACATGGTGGTCGCGAGGAAGAGCGCGAAGACCGACCGGTCCTTGCCCGCGACGAGCAGCGCGTCCGGCATCCACTTGCCCATCGCGAACCCGCTGCTGAAGGGGATCACGATCCCGAGGAGGCTGGTAAAGAGCGCCGCCTTCCCGAGGAAGCGCCAGAGGCGCAGATCGACCTCGAGGCCGGTGCGCAGGATGAGGAGGATCATCCCCAGCCAGGAGAGCATCTCGAGCATGTGCTGCTGGAGCTCGTCCGGCGGAAAGACGAGCGCGTGCGCCGCCGGCCAGAGGTGGCCGAAGACGGCCGGCCCGAGCAGCACGCCGGCGATCAGCTCGCCGAGCACGGTGGGCTGCCTGAGCTTCTGCGCGAGCGCCCCGAGCGCGCGCGCGGCCGCGAGCAGGAGGGCGAACTGCAGGAGGAAGATGAAGACCGTGTGCTCGCTCAGACCGTGCATGCGTTTGCGCACGGTGCACACGAATCGGCGGCAAGGCCAGCCTCGCCATTCCGCGGCGTGCACAGGTGCACGGTGCAGGATTTCGGG